>JAHEYX010000084.1:0-9747 GCA_023251415.1 Chitinophagales bacterium | reverse complement strand
TATTGCAGTTTCGGCTATTTGCAATCCTATTTCCGGTACTTCTGCTTATGCATCATTAAGCGCTAACAATGCCTCTTCTTGTGGAGGTCAAGCCGATGAAGATGTATGGTATACATTTACTAAACCGGCAGGTATGATTTCATTTACCGTTAATGTGAATGGCGGAGCAAACTATGATCCGGCATTCGAGGTTTTAACCGGAAATTGTGGAACAATGTCTTCTGTTATTTGTAGAAATAACAACAGTTCAACGAGCTCAGCTTCTGAAACGTACACCTTATTGGCTCAACCTTCTCCAATCACTACTTATTTTATTCGTGTTTATGATGCTCGAACCGGTTGGGGTAATGGAAGTGGGGATTTTGATATTTGTGTAACGGGTATTATACCAGCTCCAATTAACGACGATCCTTGCGGAAGCGTTAACGTTTCAGCTAATAGTGCTATGGTTGGAAACTGCTCTAATACCGTAGTTGCAGCTTATGATAACGGTAATGCTTGTTATAATGGTGTGGCTAATAATCCAACGGCTAATCCTCCGATTGGACCGAACTTGGTTTATTATACCGGAACTACAGCATATGCAACTAATATGGGAGCAAGCGAACCAACACCTCCATGTGGTGTAACCGGTGCAACTCCAAAATCAATTTGGTACAAATTTAAAGCTCCAACTATGGGTGGTGTATCAATTGATATTCGTACTTCATTCTTGGGTAACCCAACAACATTTAATACTATTGTTGCTTTGTATGCAGCTAGTGGTAATCCTTGTTCTATTGGAACAACGTATTCACCAATTGCCTGTTCAACCAATGGCGCTTTAAATGTATCTTCTGTTACTTTAGCTGCCTTCGCGGGTCAAGATTTGTTCATCCAATTGATTGGTCAAAATAGCACCTTTGGTAACTATATGTTGAGTTTACAAGGAACAGCACAAAATATTTCTGTATCTAATCCAACATCCGGTTCATTGCAAGTAACTATTCCAACCGTATCTAATGCAACAAATGTTAGATTGTATTGGAAACCGGTTTCAGCAAGTACTGGATATTCCGTTATTAGCTTAAATCCAAGTACTTCAACTTATACTGTAACAGGTTTACAATCAGGGGTTAATTACCGTGTTTGGGCTGCATTTGTAAATGCCAATCAAGTATTCTATACGCAATGGCAAACGTTAAGTACTACCATTGGTTGTACCGGTGCACCTCCTGCTCCAACCGTAACTCCAATTGCCGGTCATTGTTCACGTGTTAAAGTATGGTGGCCTGTACATTCATCTGCCACATCTGCATTGCCATATCGCTTGTACTACCGTGTGCAAGGTTCAAGTGGCTTTAACGTAGTTGCTTGTACCACCGACAGTTTCTTCGTAAATAACTTAAACGTTAATACGATCTATGAATTCTTCTACCGTGTAGTATGTACAGGAGGTAATCAAATCAATTCATTGGTTGCAACTTATACAACCTGTGCCGGTTCAATAAAATTAGGAGATCCATATAGCGGACATGGCGGTATATTAGAACACAATGGACGTTACTTAGTAGATGTAGACTTCCCAACCTTAGCCACTTATGCTGATAATACAGTAGCAGATGGTACGATACACGAAGTAAACTTAAACGAAGTAAACAACATCGACTTAACAGGTCCTGATGCAGCATTAGTACAAACAGTAAATATTTCAGCAGGAATGTTTGGTAACTTTAACTTGATACCAAATCCAACGAATGGTAATGTAACTGTAGACTACGCATTAGCCAATGAAGGTGATGTAATGATTCGTATAACAGATGTACAAGGAAAAGTAGTTAAAGAACAAGTATTGAGTAAAGCTTCAAAAACAGGATCTGTTCAATTAGATTTGACAGAATTGAATAGCGGAGTATACTTGATAAATGTACAAGGAACAGGTTATAACGAAACTAAACGATTGGTTGTAACTAAATAAACGCTTCCTTAATAGCAAATTAAGCGGCCTGTTTACTTTAAGTAAGCAGGCCGCTTTTCTTTTTATACCTATTCATCCTATTGAAAAACAGGGTGTTTTGGTATATTTTATTCAATTCTTACAATCAATTGACAAAGGTGTAGAACTTAAATAGGTTATTAACAAGCTTTGTATTTTCTTTGCAGGTTACTTTTTTACAGCCAACTATGAAAAACAAATTAAACGACTATATCGCTTCACTCGATATGATCACATTAGGGAAGGGGTCGAAGATGCTTGCAAAAGGAGGAATTAAAATTACGGAGACGCATCCGGAGGAATTTATATTATTGATGCGGGTCCAAAGTGAGTCGAATCCATTATTACAGTATAAGATACAAATCAATTATGGACCGGAAGTACGTACAGATAAACTAGCGGATTGCAATTGTTTAGAACATCAACGAAACAGGAAATGTAAACATACTGCAGCAGCGGTGTTGTTTTTATTACGCCAACCTGACCTAACACAATTAAAAGTCGCTGCAGAGGAATCCGTTATACTTGCCGGCACTTACCAACCATTAGGTGTTGCAAACGAATCATCGGCAATAACATATCCATTAAATGTATTGGTTCCTGAAAACATTAATCGAATAAGAAGTTATGTTTCTTTATGGGATTTCAATTTATTATTACAAGACACCTCGTATGAAGTAAGTGCATTAAGTGAGCGACGTTTGGAGTTTCGATTCCGTTTAAGTTATGGAGCAAAGCCGGGCTGTGTAGTAAAAGTTGAAGCGGCATTTGATAAAACGATTACAGCACATCCGGGAACTTGCGGGCAAAAATTACCTTGTTTGCATCAACGTGCAGCAATGGCCATTTTAACCAAGCAAGACAATGGGTTATTGCAATTGATAAGTAATCGTAAGAAAACGGAGGATTACTTTAAAAACAGGCTTAAAATCCCTAAAACAATGCCTTTAACTGACTTTGCGCAGTTGGTTATTACTAAAAACAAAGTTGGAATTCATATTATCGATGAAACTTTGCAGTTGAGTAGTGAAGAAAGTTGGTCACAAATCAGACCGGATGAAAAGGTGCAGAAGTATGAAAAAATCCAATCTGCTTTAGTTACCGTGGATACAAGGCCCCAACTTTTATTTATCTGGCAGGAAAAGGAAGATGAATGGCAACAATTGAACTTCTTGCAACTGGTGGCCACTGTTTCAAAAATGAAAAAGGATGGTAATTTTTCTCGCAAGCACACACCGCTTGCCCAATATTATCAAGCCGGAAATCCGCCATTACCTTGTACAGAAAGTCAAACTAACTTATTAAATCAGTTGGATAAAGTTTTTAGTGAGGAGCGATTTAGTTATTATGAAGAAGCTGAAAAGAACTTCTATGGAATACCTGAAAGCACTTTTCATCAATTAAAAAACAGAAACCTGAGCTTCTACTTGGAGGCTATTCGTAAAGATTTGATGGAATGTTATCCGATGTTATTGCAAGAACGAAATTATATAGCTGAACGAAACGGTTTTAGTCCGATGCAATTGCAAACTACTCAGCTGGCAATGGTTTTGACAGTAACTAGCGATGAATATTTTGTGCATGTAGAATTGGAATTTGAATCGGAAGGAACTCCGGCATTAGGCGCTGAAGTATTTACGCCGTTCTTTATCCGGTATCAACAGCAATTATACCCTGTTCAAGGAGGGATGAACAATTTGATTTACATTTTTGGTAAACGTCGTAAACTAAAGTGGTTTTTAAGCGAATGGAAAGACGTGTACGAAAATTTATTATTGCCTTACTTGAATCGATTAAGCATACGAATGAAAACGGATTTGCTTTTACCTTATGTGGAAGAAACAGAGGTAAAAGGTCCGATAATTAAGGTTTATTTAAAAGAGCAAAATCAGTACTTCCTGGTTGTTCCAACATTCGAATATGAACATGCACAAGGCAAAAGCGAAATGCCTTTTGATGGTGCAAAGCGTATACGTTTTGAAAAGAAAAAAACAACGTATTTAATACCACGTGATAGTATGGCCGAAGAAGAAGCCATTACTTTTATTCGTGCCTTGCATCCTGCTTTTGCGGAACAACATTATCAAAACTACTTTTATTTGCCCGAGCAAGATGTGATGGAAAAAGGCTGGCTATTGCATACCATTAAGAAATTGCAAGAGCAAGGCATAACGGTGATGGGTATGAAACAGTTGAAAAAACATCATTATAATTTGCATTCGCCAAGAATCAGTATGTCGGCCGGTACCGGCATCGATTGGTTTGATTTGCAAGTAAAAGTGAGTTTTGGCGACCAAGAGTTAAAGCTCAGTGATTTTAGAAATGCCATTATCAATAAACAAACATTTGTTCGATTGGGAGATGGTTCAATGGGGATACTTCCGGAAGAGTGGCTTGAAAAGTACCAATCCTTATTTGCAGCTTCGGTTGTTAAAAAGGATCAATTGCAAATCAATCGGTTTCAAGCAACATTAATCGACAGTTTGTATGATGAAATCGATAACAATCAAGCATTATATGAGTTGCAAGACAAACTAAAAAGGTTGTATCAATTTGAAGGCTTGAAAACATATCGTCAACCTACTCAAATTAAGGCGGAATTGCGTAACTACCAACAAACCGGTTTTGAATGGTTATGTTTCTTGGATGATTATGGTTGGGGTGGATGTTTGGCCGACGATATGGGTTTGGGGAAAACACTACAGATGCTAACGTTTTTACAATATAAGATTAATAAATCTGAAAAGTTTACGGCCTTGGTTGTAGTTCCAACTTCATTGATTTTTAATTGGGAAAACGAGATTAATAAATTTACTACATCCATGAAGTATTTGCTTCATACAGGTTTATTACGTAAGCGAGAAGTAGAACATTTTTCAGATTATCACATCATATTAACTACCTATGGCTTATTGCGAAGAGACATCGAAATGATGCAAGATTTTGTGTTTGATTATGTGATTTTAGATGAAAGTCAAGCCATTAAAAATCCAATGGCACAAATCAGTAAATGTGTTAAATTGCTGAAAGCACACAACCGATTGGTGATGACAGGTACACCGGTTGAAAACAGTACTTTTGATTTGTACAGCCAGTTTGATTTTCTGAATCCGGGCATGTTAGGATCATTAGAACAGTTTCGGTATCAATATGCCAATTTGATTGACTCAGCAACCGATGAAGCTGCTACAGCAAAGTTGCGCAAACAATTGTATCCGTTTATTCTAAGCAGAAAGAAGAATGAAGTAGCAAAAGAATTACCGGAAAAAACAGAGACCGTAATTTATTGTGAAATGGAGGAATCGCAACAAGCTATTTACAACGCTTACCGTATGCGAATTCGTCAAGAATTAAGTTCGGTAATTGAAGAAAAAGGTGTTGCCAAAAGCAGTTTGATGATTTTACAAGCGTTTACTAAACTTCGACAGATATGTAATTCTCCGGCCTTATTAAAAGAAGAGCAAGCAGAATACGAAAATGTTGGTGGAGTAAAATTGCGTATACTTTTGGAAAATGTGGAAGAGCTTATTCAAGAAAACCACAAAGTATTACTGTTTTCATTTTTTACCAGTATGTTGAAATTGATTGAGGATAAATTAATTCAAAAGCAAATACCGTATGTAAAAATCACCGGTGAAACCACCAACCGCAAAGAAAAAGTAGAGGTTTTTCAACAGGATGAGCAGGTGAAAGTGTTTTTGATCAGTTTGAAAGCAGGGGGAACCGGGTTAAATTTAACAGCAGCAGATTATGTGTATTTGATTGATCCTTGGTGGAATCCGGCAGTGGAACAACAAGCCATTGATCGAACTCATCGGATAGGTCAAGACAAGCAAATTTTTGCCTATAAACTGATTTGCAAAGGAACCATCGAAGAGAAAATTCTGCAATTGCAGCAAAAGAAGAAGAACTTGGTTACGGATTTAATCCAAATTGAGAAGGGCGGTTTAAAAACATTAACAAAAGAAGACGTTTTAGATATTTTGGGATGATGCTCAATTTTGCCTTGAAATAGTTATTTTGCAACCGAAAAACACCGTTCACTTGAAAAAGCATCTCGTTTTTATAGTTATAGCCTTATTTGCAATAGCCTGCGGTTCATCAAAGTCTGATGAAAAGCCCATTGCCCGTGTGTATGACCAATATTTATATCCAAGTGATGTAAAAGGCTTGGTAATGCCCGGCTTGAGCAATCACGACAGTATTCAAATGCTGAAAAATTATGTAGATGAATGGATTCGACAACACTTATTGGTTGCAAAGGCTACTGATAATGTGGATATCGATAAAAAGGAGCTGGAAAAGAAAATTAAAGATTACAAAGAAAGCTTATTGATTTTTGAATATGAAAATGAGCTTATTCGTCAAAAGTTAGATACTACCGTTACCTTAGGTCAAATTACGGATTACTACAATCAGCATCGCAGTAATTTTGAATTACGATTTGATATTGTAAAATTGAACTACATTAAAATAAAAGGCAATCATCCGGAGTTTACAGCTATTAAAAAAGCATTTACTGATCCCAAAACATCCAATGAGACCTTGAAAGAGGCTTGTAGAAGAGCATCGCAACAATTTTCATTGAATGATAGCGTTTGGTTTGTGGTAGATGAAATAGGCAAATTAATTCCATCAAGCGTTTTGAATAATTTAGCGAGTATTAAAGGGTATACCGAAACGAAAGACAGCTCCTTCACTTATCTCATTAAGGTTAATGCCTTTTTAGCTAAAGGGAACATGTCGCCTTTGGGGATAGTGAAAGATAATATTTATAAAATTATTGTCAATCAACGTAAAGTTGAAATGATTAAAAGTATTCGCGAAGAGATTTATAAAGATGCCCTGCAACGCGGCGATTTTGAATCGATATAATCCACTATGAACAAAAAAGTAATTGTTATTGGAGCCGGTCCGGCAGGTTTAACTGCTGCCTTGCAATTGGCCCGAGGAGGAGTTGAAGTGAAGTTGATTGAATCCGGAAATGAGGTTGGTGGATTGGCCAAAAGTTTTGATTTATGGGGTCAACGCGTTGATTGTGGTCCGCATCGTTTTTTTAGTAGCGATAAAATTGTCAATGATTTTTTCAAATCATTAATAGGAGCAGATTTTACTTTGGTAAATCGCCTAACACGAATTTACTATCGCAATCGTTTTTTTTATTATCCCTTACAAGCTAAAAATGCGCTCAGTAATTTACCCCTTTTTACAGTGGTAGAAATTTTATGGAGTTACCTTAAACAGCGTATCACGCCGATTAAGGAACCTAAAACATTTGAAGAATGGGTGGTGAATAAATTCGGGAGAAAGTTGTTTTCTATATTTTTTGAAAACTATTCTGAAAAATTATGGGGCATTCCGTGCAGCAAGATTGATGCAGATTGGGCGGCACAACGTATTAAAAAACTCTCTTTGTGGGAGGCAGTGAAAAGTGCAGTTTTTGGTAATAAAGGAAATACGCATAAAACATTGGTCGATCAATTTGCTTATCCGCATTATGGTACCGGCACGCTCTATGAACGAGCAGCCAAAGCCTTTGTAGAAGCAGGTGGTACTTTGGTTTTAAATAAAGCCGTTAAGCGAATTGTACAAGACAATAATGGTAAAGCCACCGGTGTTGAATTGGCAGACGGCAGCATTGAATTGGCTGATGTAGTGGTTTCTACTATGCCGCTTACCTTAATGGTAAAAGGGCTAAATGAAGCACCAACAGCGGTTGTTGAAGCTTGTAATCAGCTTTATTTTAGAAATACGTTATTGGTTTATGTAGAAGTTGATGCGCTCGATTTATTTCCGGATAATTGGATTTATGTGCATAGCCCGGAAGTATTACACGGACGCATAACTAATTTTAGAAATTGGTGTTCGACGCTCAATGCTCATTCAACAAGTAGCATATTGTGTTTAGAATATTGGTGTTTTGAAGGAGATGAAATATGGCAACAATCGTCTGCTGCAATGGGTGTTTTAGCTGAAAAGGAATTGCGAAAATTAAATTTAATTAATGCATCACATAAGGTTTTAAATACACATTTGCTGCGTATTCCAAGATGCTATCCGGTATATGAAACAGGTTATCAAGCGCCGTTGGCAGTGATAAAAGATTATTTGACCAGCATTCCAAATTTATTGGTAATCGGAAGGTACGGTGCGTTTAAGTACAACAATCAAGATCATTCCATATTAATGGGCTTGTTAGCTGCGCGGCAATTACTTGAAGGGAAAGATCAACAACTGTGGGATATTAATACCGATAGCGAGTACCAAGAAAAAGGAGCAGTTGCATACGAACAGTCAGCCTAGAATTCTATCATAACATGCCTAGCCGTTTATCTATGCTTAAAAAAGGAGGCGTAGCACTTGTAGCTTTTATAATTACAATGGTGTTATTGTGGTTAATTGTGCCACGTTACTTCAGTGCTCCTAACGACTACCTTACACGTTACGGAGGCGATGGTGTTAAAAATGTTTATGTCGTGGCATATCATGTTAAGTATGACACTACTCGGCATTTTAGCGGCATGTTATATCCGTTTGGAGATGATGTTTTATTTACGGATAATATTTTACTCAGTACATTTTTGCAGCAGCTGCAGCACTACTTGCCAATGACAGCGGATTATACCGCAGCTGTATTGAATTGGTGTTTTTTAATAAGTATCGCCTTAGGGGTTGTTTGTATCGTATTGTTATTGTTGGAATGGCAAGTACATCCGCTTTTTGCTGTTACGGCAGCCATTCCGATAATGTTTTTATCACCACAATTACCGCGGGTTTTTGGACATTACTCTTTATCCTATTTGTTTTTTTTACCGCTATTATGGTATAGTATTACTAAGGCTTATTCCGAATTAAAGCCGGCTTTTTGGATAGTACTTTTAGTGTTGATACAACCGGTGTTTACCTTTACGCATTCGTATTTTTTAGCAATGCTATTGCTTATGCAATTGGGTTATGTTGCTGTATATTGGTTTATTAATAGGTCACAAAATTCAGTTGATTGGAAACGTGTAATGCTGGTGTTGAGTACACTAGTACCGCTATTGGTTAGTTATGTAATTGCAGCGTATTGTACAGGTAAACAAACGGACAGGCCTTTGGTACCTTGGGGGTTTGAATCGAGCTGCTCACAACCGTATGATATTGTTTTACCGGCCTATCATGGATTTGAGCGCTACTTGCCTGCAGGGCTTGCAAAAGGAGATATCAATCGCGAAGGATATGGTTATATTGGGCTTGCGGCAGTTATCCTATTAATCCTACTTATTGTTGAATGGGTGCGCTATCGGTTTTCCAAACGTAGTGTGGCCAATTCAATTGATCAACCTACAACAGCATTTTTTATAACCGTATTAAAACAACAGCGTGCGTTTTTGATTTTACTTGGCGTGGCTGTTTTATTTTTATTAGTTGCTTTTGGTTTTCCATTTTTTGGCCCATTAATAAAAGTGCGCGAACATTTGCCAATTCTTCCACAATTCAGGTCGGTAGGGCGATTTACGTGGTTTTTTTATTATGCCATCAATTTAGTGGTAGCCTATTTGGTGTATGCAAAATTTAATCAACTTATTGCAAGAGGCAAAAAGCTAAAGGCATGGATTTGGGTACTGGTTTATTTTGGATTGATTTATAATGAAGCCAATACCAATATTTATCACCTTAAAGCTTTGATTTATTCGATACCGCAAGAAAACCGAGTTACAACGCTTCACAATGATAAGTATAACAGAATTGCGGATACTACCTATCAAGCTATTTTAACCTTGCCAGTA
>JAHEYX010000083.1:9380-10193 GCA_023251415.1 Chitinophagales bacterium | reverse complement strand
CTGAAGTTGTATTCAAGTTAGCTAAATCACTATCTGCTACATGGGCAGCCTGAATGTCATTTTCGATTTGTGTTAATGTTTTGGCCATTTTATCTTACTTTTTCTGCAACAACGGTTAAATCGATATTGCCATTTATATTTATTAAATCTACGCGGTAACCGTCAAGTTCTAACTGTTTTTGAATCTCATGCTGGAGATGAATTAACTCACTATCATCATTTAGAAAGTATATTATACCAACACCCACTTCTATATGATTTCTGAATTGCCTCTTAATTGCTTTTATAACAAGTTTTTGACACTGATATTGTGCATCTCCAACTACCAAGTCACCTGTGGCATCAATGGCAAGATCACCGCTATTTTCATCCAAAATTAGATCATTCACCAATAAGAACTTACCGTTAGCCATGTTTTACATTTTTGTTTTCGATGTCACTCAAATCTTGCTGTTGCATAATGCCAATTGCGGTATTGTAGGCTGTTGCCGATGCACCTCCGTCCAATATACCTGAATAAACCGCTATTGCACTTGCTACCGAATTTTTTAGTAATTGAATATTATAATCCATTTTCATCAGTTCTCTTTTCAATTCACTTAATTTCACCAATCCTCCATAATTGTCGCCGTGCAAATAGATTTCTTTAACTGCACTATAATTACTAATAAAGCAGTTGTTTCTGTTATTGCCGATAATGGTAACGAGTACAGTGCTGCCGGTAACAGGAATAATTAAAAACCCGTCCTTATCTGCATCAATAATGCTTTTTAATCGAACATCATATAATACCGGTGACTCATCTATAGGCTC
>JAHEYX010000083.1:0-9370 GCA_023251415.1 Chitinophagales bacterium | reverse complement strand
CAATATCGCAACTAAAATCAGACATACGCAACTCGATAACCTTACCAACAATAGTTTGCATAGGTTGTTTGGCGATATTTAAAAGTGCTTTACGGGCTTGTTCACGTGCTTTCATTACACAATTGTTATTTTACGTCCTAATTCTGCAATTCTTCTAAATCCATTCAATCCAAATTCAACCTTTACAGAGTCAATAATAAAATCACCATTACGCTCTGGATATACATCATCTATTATACTACCTGTCCAACTATGTTCATAGTAAGGAATGCCAAATGACTTTATTTGACCTCTATACCCTTCGAACTTCATACTATCCAATTTAGCGTTAGCTTGATTTTTTAACTCCTCTTTATTAGTAATACCGTAAAAATGTAAAGTATGTTCTTCGCCACCATCATCACCGGCATTTACCGCAATGGATGTATTATTCGGTAATATACTTACCGCTTTAATTAAAATGCGGACATCTTCCTTGCTCTTAAATGTTAAATCATTTTCACAAACATTCTTTTGTAGATGTAACTTCACTTTCCCAAGACCAGGCTCCATATATGGCATACCTACATATAATGATCCATTTGGTCTGAAGTATGCAACCAAACCGTAATCGTCTTTTAAATCCTGTAATGCCTTGGCTGCGCTACTATTTATATAAAATGGCTTCAATTCAATCGAAGGGCAATTTATTTGCTCAACTTCAGGACATAGTTCTTTTACTAAGTCCAGTAGCATTATACTGCGCCAACTCTTCTTAACTGGTCTACGCTTAAGCAAATACATGCCATCCTCACACTCAATTTCTAAATTCCTCTTTGGTGCAACTGAACTTACATAGCCTTTAAATTCACAGTGCATGTCATAACCTGTATAACTTAACCAAATTTCTACTTGATCACCAAACTTTATATCCGTATATAATAAGTTCCTTAAACCCGGCATTCGAATCTTGGCAATTGTGGATAGCTGCTTCCAGCTTGTCTCAATTTCTAATGATTCAACGTAGTGGAATTCATATTTACCAATAAGAATCTTACAATTAAGTACAAACATTTTTAAACTTTTAGTGACCTTGCGTAATCAACCAAAGATTGTTTGACCTCTGGATGTGTTGGAATGTAGCTAATATTGATAACCGTGCCTTCCGCCAATATTGGTGTATACTCACTGGAAAACAGCAATGGGTTATCCAAAATAAGTTGAAATAAGCCCATTGCCTGCCCATACTCTTGCATTGCTATATCAAACACTGTATCATTTTGCATGGTAGTGATCGTATATGTTTCTGCCATAATTAATTATTTAGTGAATCTTCTCGAATAATTAATTCCCAATCTTTGTCCTGCACTGCTTCAATTTCATAAGGTTGCATGCTTTCAGTTGCCTCATTACCATGATATTTTACACGTCTTATAGCTATTTTATTGATGTTAAAATAACTTAGCAATTTACAGGTCACATTTATGGCTTCTTTTGATTCTAAAACAGTGCGCAGTTTTCGTAATTCTTCTTCCGGGTACTCATCACCATTACCAATTAGCACTCCACGAATTGAAATCTGATAGCCAATACGGCTAACCATTTCAATCACTTCCCCATCGTTACCTGTCATTGGTGTTTCAATTAGTCTATTACCACCGTCAATTTGTATTATCGGCTCTATGCTCAGTTTAAAATCGTTTAGCGTTAGTGGAAATATTGCCGGAGTGCCAAGTAGTAATGATGTATTTTGTTGTGTACTTATTTTAGAATGCTTGCTTCCCGGTACTATACTGCTAGTCTTATCTATCTCCGATTTATCAAATGCTTCAGTATTCAAACCATTAATTAATTTACCAAATTCCACATTGGTATAATTACCGGATACTCCCCAGAGCTCGCGATATATTTCCTGTAAATTGTAAATACCTTTTGACATAAATTATTGGGCTCCTAACATTTGTTCGGCACCACTGGCCGCTCTTACTATTTCTTCATTGATTATTCTACGAACATCGCCCATTCCTTCCTTAAGCGTTGTTGTGTGAATATTAATGCTGTCTTGAAATTTTTGAATGGTCACATATACGTTGCGTACTTTATTTCCTCCTTTATTCACGTCATCTATACCCGTTGAAATAACCGAAGTATCTGAAGAACTTTGACCACCTGTATTAAAACCGGTATTTGGTGTTACTGGTGCCATTTTAGCCGGTGCAGTATCACCAAGCACTTTACTTTGCGCTTCTTCTAATTTGTTAGCTTTAACCTGTGCTGCACCATCAGCATATCCTTTTTGAAATGCACCGGAAATTTTATCCTTTGCGCTATAAATGTTCATGCCCATGCCAACAGGTGTGAGGCCTATTAAACCATGACCAAGACTTTTAGCGGCAGCACCCCAATTGCCATCTCGCATGTCTTTAAATGCTTGAATAAAATCAGAAATTGGTTGTATTAACGCCTTGAATATTTCTACAAAAGCATTCTTCAGCCCCATTAAGCCACCTCTAAACCACTCAAATTTTTGCCACGCATACATAATTGCCTTAACTAATAATGCTATTCCTGCTATTACAAGGCCAATACCTAGTGCATCCAATAGGATATTCATAGCACTTAATTCAAAATTAACTCCTGTTAAACCAGCAACCAACCCCCATGCACCAAACTTCGATGCAACGAATGCAACTGACAGTCCAGCAAGTAATCCAAATAAAACTGTTGTTGCAGCAATAGTTCCACTAAACAACCAATTAACTGCTTGTAAGCCAGAATTAATTAATGGAAGTACCGCTTGTCCTAAGTCAGCTAAGTTGTTCTTTATGCTATTCCATGCTTTATTCGCATCGTTAATTGTACTCTGACTTGCTGTTAACATTTTAGCTAAAGCCCCTCCATTCTCATTTACTCCGCCCATTATTAGTTTCAATTCCCCCAAATTATTAATCATTGTGGTCAATGCCGTTTTACCCTGGGCATCTTTAATACCCATTTTATCAAGGAAATCATTTTGCTCAACATCTTTCATCGTGGACATCACCCTTACAAAATCTGAAGTAACTCCAACCATATCACGCAGCTTCCCGGTGGAATCATAAATATTAACTCCAACTTGCATCAGGTTATCTTTAATATCCTTGCGGCTCAACATTGTAGCTAAATTAGTCATATAGGTTTCTGCTGTGGATGGATCAGCATGTTTTGTAAAAAACGTATAGGCTCCTGCGGCCTCTTTAAACTTCATGCGAAGTCCACCAACTGCTGCAATTACTCTAGGTAAATGCTGCGCCATATCACTTAACTCAGCATTACCTTGTTGTTGGCTGACCAATAATACATTCAAAACATCTGATGCTGTTGCACCGCTACTCTTCACATTATTCATAGTCATGGCGAGGGCCAATCCCATATCTTGCATATTAACCATTCCGGTACTGGCTGCTTTAGCTGCCATATTTGTAATCCGAATGGATTCATCAACATCATTTGTAGCATTTAACGCCTTTAAGTAGGTACCTCCTACATCATCATAACTTTTGCCGTATTGATTTCCAACTACTTTTAGTTTTGCACTCAAAGCTTCCAATTGCTTGCCCTGAAGCTGCGCAGTGACATTCACTTGGGCCATTGTTTTTTCAAACTGCATTGCTTCACTACCTGCCATTGCCATACCGGCAGCACCAACAACATAAGGATTAGAAGCAAATCCAATACCCGGTATCTGGCCAACCGCAGCGTTTAAACCTGATTTCCATTTAGCTCCATTAATAGTTTCCAAATAACTAATATTGCTTTGTAAACGCTTTATTTCGCTATTATAGGCACGAATACTTTCAATGTCTTTACTATCGATCATATCCCGCGTAGTTCGCAAATCATCTAATTTATCGCGTAAGGTACTAAGCGAATCGCCTAACTTCTGACCGGCATTATAAAACTGAGCGACCTTATTTTGAGCAGCGGTAAATTTAGAGGCAACGCTATCCGTTTGTATGCCTAGTTTATTCATTATTGATGACACACCATCCTGAAGTAAGATTTGATATTTTGCAAGAGTTATAGACATTTCCTTATATTTGTTGTATGATTATATTGATCGGCATTCTGTTTATTATTTCAATCGGCATTTTTCTGTTTGGAAATTCGGCCATTGGTGCAGCTTTAATCTTAATTCTTATTGGTCTTACCAATTGGCCTATACCAACAATTGTCATTTGTTCAATTGCACTAAGCACTTACCTTTTTTTAAACCGCAAAAGAGCATACTAGGTATGCTCTTCTATTTGCTGCTCCTTGGCCATTTCCTTCCGCAGCCATTTAAGTAATGAGAATTGTCTAGCCCAATCTTCGTCACTTAATTCGTCCGGGTTAATTTTTAAATGATACTGAAGCTGAATGTTTATCTTTTCAATGAAAGTGGCCGGACGATTTACACAATCAGCTTCTTTTAAAAACTTATTACTTCCGCTTCTTTTATTTGTACCAATTCGCCTACTTTAGCACTAACCGCCATCCAATCATCATCATTCTCAAGCAGTGTGTAATCGCCGCCAATCTTGCAATTATTGATTATCGTTTCATTGAATTTAAGCGGATCAGCTTGACCAAACTTGGATGCGGCAGAAAGCACTTTACGATCCGGCTTGCGCATGTAAATGATACGGTTATCGACAACTATGCCTTTAAAAGGGCCGAATTGCTCCTTCCATTTTTTGATTTGGTCTTGATCTACTTGTCCGATTAAGGTTATTTTTTCTATGCTTTTCATGTGTTTTTTTTAGAATTATTAAAGGGTTAAAGAATAATAGTTATACAGTTATACGTTGTACAAAATGTCACCAATGGCCAATGGTAGTTCAACCGGCATACTGGTATCCCCCTGCTTACCACCTTTTTTCACTTCAGTGAAGCGTGCCGACAAGATTGAATCCGTAGTAATATTACCGCCTGCTTCCGGAGCATAGCTCACAACGATTGGAAATGCGGCAATATCCGTCAAATCTTTGCCCTTGGGCAGTGCAGCTTGTATTGCTTCAACTTCGCTTTGAAGTAAGGTTATTGAGCCGCTAAATTCCTTTTTGCCGCGTCCCATTGCTCTTGGTTTATTCCCGCGTCCATAGATATTATCATGCTGACGTTTAGTTGAATATTCAACTGCGGTAATACCTTCAACTAATCGGCCAAGAATGTTAACCTGAATGTCTTCCCAAGCGTATTCGTTTCCGTTGATCATAAATTGCGTTTTAAAATGATTTGATAATTGGTTATTTACTAGCTGTGATTAAAGCGATTTCTTAAACCCGACTTTAACGTTAATGTAACGGGTATATCCACGCGGTAATAGGTTCAGATCAATATTTGTTACGCCTGTTGTTACAACATCCTGATTAGGATCAACGTAACATGATACGCCACTTAATTCTTCATTTGCTATCATCTGTTCAGTAATATCCTGCTCTACATCGCTTTGGTATTTCTTAATTACTGAAGGCATGTACTTACCTGTTGATGGAACTAATGGTACATCATTCAATAGTTCAGCCACATAAATTAGGCGTGCGCGTCTAATTGCTTTATCAATCGATCGGCCATTTTCAATACTGAAGCAATCGTCACTAATCAATGCGCAAGTATGACTTTCGTTGAAGTATATACCTTTACCCAACTTAGTTTCAAGCATACGCATGAAAATATACCCCTTTTCATTCAACAGATCAATTTCAACATCTGTAAAGCCACTCATTGCAGTATTGCTGCTAATACCCGGCGCAGTAATACCTACAAGAGGGCCTGATTTTACGCGACCAATATTGCGACTAACACTATTTCCGGCTAATTTACCAAGGGCCTTACCTAAACAGGCATAATTTTTACGCTGGTCAGAAAAAGTGCTTGCAAAGGCATAATCTTGGCCAATTACTAAGCTTACGCGATTGCAGTTAATGAATGTGGTGCGTAAATTTGTAGCTGCTGCAACAGTACCGTTAAACTGACGTCCTTCAATTAAAATTGAAATTGGCTTATAGACAGCTGCACGTGCATAAATAAATGCTTGAGCCTTCACTATCGCACCTGTAGTTGCATTATTAATTTCACTTGGTAATCCGGCAGTGACAGCTAAGGCTGCGGTTGGATTTCGAACCAAGCCAACCAAGCGCACATTATCACCTATTGTCTGAATGGCCACGTTTAATGGACTGGTCGTTACTGCTACATCAACCATAGCGCTATATGTCACAGTTTGCGCTACTGGCATAACCCAGAGTTCAGTACCGTTGCCAGCTTCTTCATAGAAATCAGCAATATGTTTATAGGCATGAAGGCTTTTAGCTGCATCATATCCTGAACCGGCAACAGCAGCATTTGGTTTTGTGATCCCGGCGTTGCTCGCATCGTTTGCGCTATAAAAAGGTCCCATGATTGTTCCAAGTACGATGCCTGTAGCTGCTTGCATACCGATAATCATAAGTGCTACTCCATCTGTAGATGGTTCTGTTCTGCCTAAACCACCCCCGGTTGCAGCTACGTTAGCGTTAGGCAATGTATTATTTCCAGCCATATTGATTTTAAGTTAATGGGTTAATGAATTATTTATTAAGGGTGTTCGGCGTAACTTCTACCACCTTTAAATCCGGGCGGCTTTTCTTGTAAATATTGACGTCGTCTATTGATTCAAAACAAGAACCATTAGCATCATCTACAAGGTAGAGCATTATCAAATCAGGATTTTTATTGAATATTTCTTTAACATCTTTAGCGTGCTTTTTAATGATACCTTCTCGTTCTTCTTCAGAAGTAATATCAATACCTTTATCGATATCTTTATTACGCAGAGCATCATAATCTAACTTAAGTTCGTTAAAATTACTTTGCAGTGCCTCATAATTATTGGTTAATTCATTGATGTTTTTTTGTTGTTCTGCGATCAATGCATCTTTGGCATCAATAGTTTTTTGTTGTTCTGCGATCAATGCATCTTTGGCATCAATAGTTTTTTGTTGTTCTGCGATCAATGCTTTTTTTTCATCGATGGTTTTTGACAAACCATCGATTTTTACATTATTTGATTCAACTTGCTTATTCAAGTCGCCCAATGAAGCACCAGAAGGAAGATTCAATAATTGACATATTTCAGGTTGAAGTAGGATTGTAAAATCCAATGCAGATACAGGGTTTGATTGTTTTGCCATTTTTAGGTGATTTAAAAAGTTATGTTTGATGTTTTATTATGCTCCACACTTGATATTGCAACTTGCGTAGTTGTTGTAACAATATGCGTTAAACTACCTAATTCAGAATTAGGTAGCAGGCACATTGCAAAACGGTCATCTGATCCATTAATTAACCAGTTTTGATACTTAGTTTGCAAATTAAATAGTCGCCCGGATTCGTTATTAAGCAACCATTCATTAATGGTTGACAATAGCTGTGGCATTTGTTCTTTTGCCGTAGCCAGGGTATTTGATAAATTATAGTGATAATCGTCAAAATCTACTATTCCATTTTCAAATTTCAAGCCTGTAATATCCTTACCTTTGATTTCAGCAATGTTACAGGTATATAAATCATAGTAGTTTTGTTGATTATAAACTTTATGTTCAATGATATTGGCCGGTGCTAAGTCATTCATCTCTTGGCCATCTACAGTGAGGCGCATTCCGATAAAGCTGCCATTAGGACCTTGGTTACGAACACCAATTCTAATAACTGATTCGTTAGTGAGATCAAGAGATGCGAGCCATTGATCAGCGGTAAGTCCTATAGCTGTTCCAATTGCATTTAAACTAGCTACAACTGCCGAAGCATTATTATCAACCAATTCTGAAGGAGTATATCCCGGCAGTTCAGTTGTATTAATAGCCTTGTTGGCAAATGAAACTTCACTTATAATGAAAGTAGGTGGAAAACCAGTCAAATCAAATTCATACCAGTTCCAAGTTGGAAGCTGCTGAAATTGACCAATGCAGTTTAATTTAGCACTGGCAACCTTAAATGCTCGAATAAATGCAGGCATACTTGTAGTTATTGCTAATAAGTCTCCATTCTCTACATAGCTACTATCAATGCTTATAAGCAATACTTGAGGCAATTGAGCTACACTCCAACATACAATTGAGTTGTTACTCATCCAAATGGCTTCGTCAGTATTTAACCAATCATTTATTAGCGGTGCAATTGTGATTGCTGAATCCTCGACACCACTCAAAACAACACTACCTGAGGTTATGTTTTTATAATAGGTGTTTGCAGAAAATGCCAGGCGATTAAATTCAACTTCGTTTTCACCAACTCCATCTAAATCAAGAAGGTACCAGTCATATTTAGTTTCCAGTACACTTGGTGGTGGAGGTAGTTTAACCGATAAGTCAGCCTCCTGTTTTCCCAAAGTGATCATCTTTGGCGTCGTATCAGCATCTATCGATGGTGCGATACGTACCATCGATGGCTGTTTTTGTACTTCCGTAACATCAAATTTTTGAGGCATAATTTTTTATTGAAGCGTTAGCGTTTGTATTTACTCTACTTTGATGGCGGGGGCTATCAGGTCCCGCCATCGCCATAAAGCCCCTTGCACACAGAAATTAGGTTGTTGCCATAATTGCTGCAATCTCCTTCTGGCGATATGCAGTTACCTTAGCACGCAATAAGAAATTAATGATATCAGCTTGATAATGTGGGTCATTGGGTTGATAGAACATGTCTAATGTACCTTTTGCACGCGCAAAGCTTCTTTGTTTAACGTAAACCAAAGCAGCTTGAAAATAAGATGAAGTTACTGTACCACCATAAGCAAGTTTGTTCAAACTTGTTCCGTGATAATATGGTGTGCCTGTGCGACGGCGAACAATAAAATCACCGATTTGCACAAAATTCGTTTTCAACTCACCGGTGTTAGAGTTAAAGGCTGCCGCTTGCAATGCTGTACCGTTGTTCATCACAAAGTCCCAATACATAATTGGTGGCATTACTATTACTCTACCTTGTTGCGGTAAGTTTTGGTTATCCAAAGCGATTGAAAGCGTGCCGATATCTCCTAATGTGACAATTTTCAAACCACTGTTTGCTGATATTGCTCCTGTTGCCTTTAAAACCGGAGTAGCAGTTGTATTCGCATTTGGGGCAATTAAATTAAGGGCATAACTTGACATTCTATCAAAGATTGCCAAGGCGTGGCGACTTGTAATACTAGCCATTTTATCATAGGATAATTCAACAGTTTCAGCTTTAAACAACGGTGTACTATCTGAACTGAAAGTATCTAATGGAATAGGATTATTTATATCAGTAATAGGGGTAACCGGTATTGGATAAGAAGTTCGATTAACTACTACAGCAGGATCGACCCCGGCTTCTGCCAGATTAATTGTATTATTCTCAACAAATGAAT
>JAHEYX010000412.1 GCA_023251415.1 Chitinophagales bacterium | reverse complement strand
ACCGTAAATGTTATAGACTTGATAGTTCGACCAATTGTATCAGCTGCGCCAACTTGATAATTATTAAAATTGAGCTTGTCGCCTAAAGGTATTAAAATGTTGTTTTGCTCGCGCGGAGCACTTTGATTGGTTATTAAATCAAGTGTACCATAAAACACATCTGAACGCCCTGAACAGCCTACTATTTGCGTATTTGCTGCATAAGGCACTCCAAAAATTTCTAACTCACACCATACATCAAAACTATCGGTTATGGTTTTTTCTTTTAAAACAGAAGCTAGATTATTGACTCTAAAAAAATAAGGAACGGTATCCGGTATTTTATTTTTATCCATAAAAGGGGTAATAAAACGCGCTACTTCTATTCGTTTAACCGATGAAATGGTGTAGGTCGTATCGCCTTTCGGAACAAATGATAAATGCACATCTGCTATACGATCGTAATTGTCGCAACTTGCTTTTACTACAACTTTTAAAGCTAATGAATCACCGATACTGTTTAATTGTGCTGATGTAAGTTTTTTAGTGTATAATGAAGTTGCCAATCGAACCACTCCGGCCGGTGGTGGTGTTGGAATAATAGCTAATTGAGCATAGCCATCATAAAATAAAACTGTATCAAATACACGAATGGTATAAGTTTGTGCTTTTACATTTTGTAGATAAACAAAGCATGCTATAATGCTCAACAGCAGTAAAATTTTTTTCATAGTGGTGCGATTAAGGGGATGGTATTATGTATACTTGGCTAAATAGGCAGTAAAGCTAATAAAAGAATCTGTTTTTTAGTGTTGGTCACCAAGTTTAACAATTGTTGTGCTTCATAATTTATTATACCGCTTGCATTCTTTAAGATAGGCGTTAAACAACTGAACACGAATTTCAATTTTAAAAGTTAAGGATGTAATGACTAAAGCTGTAATAACAAATAATAGTAACAAACTGTTTTTCGACAGCATTATATCTTATTGAATGGTGTAGCCGTGTAATAATTCGTTAAGCAAAGCCATTCGCATAATTTATTGGGTAATTAAATACCAGAAGCGTTGCAATAAAAAAGGAATAACCAAATTAAACCTCATTTGCCCATGAATTGTCAGTTGGTAATAATTCAAGTTGAAATTAAGCTTGCTGTATAGGCATGCAAAGGCAATTCTTAACTGCCAATTTAAATTATTAAAGAACCGGTTTCGAACTATGAATTGTTAGCTATTTAAAGTGATACTATTGAGCTGCAATAGTTATTAAGTTTAAATTTAGTTGTACCAAACCTATTATAAATAAACGACACTTTAATGAAGGGCGGAGTAGTAAGTTTTGAGGATGAACCAAATAAGGTATTACGCTATTCTAAGAACAGTATCGTTTATGTTAGTTACGTGGAAATAGGTGCTAAATACAACAATAGCCATGCTAAGAACATAATAATACACGTTAATAGCTTTTCAATTATTGCTAGTAAAGTTGGTGATTAAGTAAATAGCATCAAAATAGAAGCAAATAGCAATAAATACAATTAAAAAGCATAAATAAATGTACTAATAGCTTGTAAAAATGTGTAAGAAGCTTATAAATACAAGCTAAAAGCATATAAATATAAGCAAGATACTTCAGTAATGATGCTAATAATTTTTTAAATATACTTAAATAGCAAATAAATACAAGTAAAGAGCATAAAATAGCAAATAAAAAGCAAAAATATTTATGCTTTTAGAAAATATTTTTAACTAACTTTGATTATTAAACTAAAAAGTATGGCTTCAAAAAACACTATGCCTCATTTAGGCGGGTTGATTAATGCAAAAATTCAAGAAAAGCACCTTACCCGAGATGCAGTAGGCAAATCAATTGGTAAAAAGGGAATTACGGTTTATGGGTATACACTTGAGTCAAGTGTTCAAGCTCGAATTCTGTGGGAAATGAGTAAAGCCTTAGACTTCGATTTTTTTGAACACCTCAGCAAATGTCTGCATAATGGGGCTTCAGCAACAGATAAATTCAATAATGCGCAAGAACAAATAGCTCAATTACAATCGCGCATCACCGATTTAGAAAAAGAGGTGGCCATTTATAAAGCGATTGTGTTGAAAAAATAATAGAACTTTTGTTTGTTATAATAACCAAAGCGGTCTTCAAAATCATAAAAACTATTTTGAGTATCTTCTAACCATAAATAAAGTGGCGGTATAATAATAGTAAAAATATAAACCAAGTTAAATGATACTGGCTGAGGTAATTTGAAAAAACGGATTAATAATTTTGGAAAGCTGTTTTTATAATAGCTATTGCAACTGCAGCCATCAATCCACCACACTTAAGCAAACAATCCAAAAGAAATAGAAATCAAGAGTAGTTAAGATGATATTTTAAAGTAAAAGTTATTCAACTAGTAATTTCATGTTAAACTTGTAATCAAAAGAAAGTAAAAACCCATACCATCTCTTTATGTTCTATTGAGCTTGTTACGTAATTGATTAATTAAAATGTTTAACTATAACAGCCAAAATAACTTCAATAATTGTAAGAGTAATTAATCCTCCGATTAATAATAATACCCTCTTCAGTATTTCATTTTTTCGTTTTTGAACTAATCTTACAGTACAAAACCCC
>JAHEYX010000082.1 GCA_023251415.1 Chitinophagales bacterium | reverse complement strand
TTTGTTTTGCAACTCAATTCTATATGAGAACAATCCAAAACACTGTTTTTTTTAAAATATTTTATACCCTGGAAAAGTTGATAGCAAAGATTTTGTCTGCTTAACCTGACGGCTATGGGCTAAAGCCCCAAATGTGATTAATGATTTTAAAGGTACTATGCTTATGAATTCTTCCGCCAAAACAAACCAATCGTTTTTATGCGAGCAAATGAACGCCTCTGACGGCGGACTTCGGCCTATCGGCCTTTGCCATTCTGTATTTGTATTTCAAATTCTCCATTCTCCATTATCAATTCTCTATTATTCCTGCTATTATTATTGCGCTGCTGTTTTTGGGGTCGAAGTTGGCGGCTACGTTTATGCGTGATTGGATTTCTTTGAAATAGTGGCGACGCGCTGTGGCGTTTTGATTACTTAAATGCGTGCCTATACTTAAAGCCGCTTTGATAGTGTGCGCTACATCGTTGCCGAACTCGAGGTGGTTGAGCATCAAAATGTCTTTGCAGTTTTGTTGGATATACGTCACTTTGGTGTCGTGCATTTCGAGCATCGAGTGATCGTTGAAGCGATGCATGTTGTGTTGTGCGAGCGTAAGTTTAGCCGATTTGTTGTCGCCTTTGTAGCCGTTTTCGGCGTCGCGTTCCAGTTGTGATGCCAGCTCACGCAGCTCATCCATTAAGGCTTTAAAATCAGGGGTCGCTATTAAGTTGCGGCGGTGACAATCGGTGATGAGGTAGAGCGTGCTGTCGAAGGTATCGAGGCCCCAGATTTCGGTACTCGGAATTTTGTTGTAGCACTTGGCTATTTCTTTACTGATTGCTAT
This sequence comes from Chitinophagales bacterium, assembly GCA_023251415.1. Taxonomy (GTDB): domain Bacteria; phylum Bacteroidota; class Bacteroidia; order Chitinophagales; family CAIODY01; genus JAHEYX01. The sequence goes on along the minus strand of JAHEYX010000082.1, from coordinate 9,386 downwards.
GTCTTCGCTTTTTAGTTCTTCTTCGAGGTTAAAGTTTTTATTGGCATAGTCTCGATTCACGAGCACCATTTTTTGCAGCCAATAATTTTGAAAGGCCGTTAGCTTTTCGAAAGCATAGAGGCGAAAGAGCGATAAATCTTTTGCACTAAAATACATGTGACTGCTATGATCGTTATCGGCGTGTTGGAGTTCGCGAAGGATGTCTTTTTTTTGAGCGGTAGTGGTATAAGCTTTATAACTCACCTTAGCATATTCAAAAGGGTACTTGGGTGTGAGGCGACTACGCGGTTGATTTTGCGCTACCGATAAAAATGTTTCTTCTAAAATTTCGATAGCATCAAACTTAATGAGGATTTCACCATTGATACGTTTATATACCGCTGAGATGTCGATATCTAACACGCGAGCTATTTCTGTAGCGGGATTGAGGTGTGGTTTAACGCTTTTGATTATGCGTTTAAAGAACTCAATTTGTGATTTTTGACCAGGTTTCATAAAATTATTTTTTAAAATTCAAAGGCTCTTTCAGCCAAAAAGAATTTTTTTTTTGGCTATTTCAGCCACAACAACCACCCTTTTCCACTACCATCTTTGTCGGGTCAGAAAAAAGGGGCTACAACCAAAAATAATGGTTCCTTTCAAAAAAACAAACGACAAAGCAATGAAACTTATCAATTTACCTAACAGCAAAAGCACCTCAAAAAAGGGGAATAGCACTCCAAAAGAGGCAGCTCCCTCTATTTTGAACCGCATTACCTGGGGTAAATTGGTCGGCCTAGTCGAAAAATTTACTTTTAGCTGTAAAAAGTTTTTCTGCCGACCTGAAAAATCCTCCGGAACATGTGAAAAGATTAACGGCCACCCCTCAAAGATTTCATTTAGCAGTGAAAAGATTAATGGCCACCCCTCAAAGATTTCATTTAGCAGTGAAAAGATTAACGGCCACCCCTCAAAGATTTCATTTAGCAGTGAAAAGATTAACGGCCACCTCCCAAAGATTTCATTTAGCAGTGAATTGCTTATCTGCCGAAGAGCCCAGACTGAATTTACCAATGAAAAGTTTATCAGCCAATCGGCAAAACTTTTATTTACCTGTCAAAAAATCGCAGACCTTACTGCCGAGTTGTTAGGTAAACTTGTAAAACTATTTGGCAGTTTCACAAAGTTGAGCCATTTAAATGATCAGTTTGGTTCCCTCAGTGTACTGTATTTAAATTCAACTGCGCTGCACTCTAATTTAAGTAATAAGTTGGAACAGTCTATTGAATATATAAAATACACTAGCCCCATACCAATAGTTACAAATGCCGGTATTACTATTAGTAAGGTAGAGCTGATTTACTTGCATCATAAGCAATTGCCGCATCCCGAAACACCTACTAAGCCTGCCAATTATAATTATAGTTTCAAATTGGTTAAACGATTTTTGATACGTTACATTAGTTGGTGTGCGCCCCCTTAGCTCGGATTAAGTAAACACAACAATCGGTTTTTTCTTTTCCGAATTGCTAATGCAATAAAATAAAGGAGTGCCTCACTGATTTTTTAACTTTTAAATAAAATAAAAATGAACAATTATCAAATTGCTCAAAACACCATGCATACTGCTTTTAAAGAGTACTTACAAGCAAATGCATCCATCTATTCAACAGATGTTACTTTTCAAAATAATGTAAACACCTACTTAGCAAAAAAGGATGAGTTACAAGCTATCATCGAATACTTAGAGGCCGACAAAGCGCCTTACAGTAAAGAGAAAGACGCCTTAAAACGCAGCTTGACTAATTTAATTATTGATATTGCCGGTTATGCTAAAGTTGGGTTCATCGAAAACAAGATGAGCATTGAAGCCGATCAAATGAATATTTCTTCTTCTTATTTTCTTTATCAAGCGGATACCGTTTGCGCTGAAAGAGTTGGAACAATTCGCAATATCATTAATGATCACATGAGTGTTTTAAATCCAAATTATGTTACTGTAGCTGATATTGCTACTTTGGATAAAGCATTAGCAGATTATATCGGCTCTAAAGGTACGAGCGAAACAATCCATCACAATGCGCCGGACAAACGTAAACAATTGAAAGAATGTTTACGCGAATTGGATGATTTGAAAGACCGCGTACTTTTATTAAGCAAACGTTTCCGCACTTCGCATCCCGACTTCTTTATGGAGTTAGATAATGCAGGTTCTTTAGGAGTAATTAATGTACGTCACACTTCAATTGTGGTAGAAGTAAGCAATGCTACTGATGGTACTAAGGTTGCCAATGCCATTGTGAAAATCAACAAGAGTAAAAAGGTAGCCACCAGCGACAGCGTTGGTAAAGCCAGCTTAATTCAAGTTTCACATGGTAAAGCTATTCTTACCTTAACGGCTCCAGGTTTCAAAGTGTTTACACAAGAAATCAATATCGAGCAAGGTAAAGAAAACCAAGTGCAAGTGGTTCTTACTCCTGCAGCCTAGACGGTGGCCAGTTATCAGTGGTTGGTTTTGAGTAGCAGCCAATTAGCCGCCTCGGATTATGAATAAAGTTATTTGTAAACGAGATGGCAGTCTCTCCGCTGCCGCCGGTTAAGCGTGAATAAGATTGCGTAACACAACAACAGTTTGTTCTTACTAACAAGTAAAGTAGAACACAACGGATTAATAAACTAAACGCAAATCCCACTATTAACCAATTACTAATTACCGATTACTGATTCAAAATTTTATGGGAATGAAAACGCCTGGTTCGTATGAACCGGGCGTTTTTTATTTGGGGTGGGGAGATACCACAACAGCCCATTAACCCCAGATTCTCTCAAAAACAGGAAATTCCACCTACGAAAAAAGTGGTTTTCCACCTACCAAAAACAGGAATTTCCACCTACGTAAGAGTTTAAGATAATAATATTTTTAAGAATAGTAGAAATTTACAATTTGAAACAGTAAATTTGAAATGCAATAAAAATTTATTAAATAAAAAAGTCCCACGGAATACGCAGGACTTAAGAATTATCTTCGGCTTATAGCCTTATTGTGATAAGCTTTCAATTGCAAATATATAACATTTTAAATAATATCCAAATGGAAAAAGTTTTAGGAATTGATTTGGGAACTAATTCGATCGGTTGGGCAATCAGGGATACCACTGTTGAAGGAAATCAAATTATTGACAAAGGAGTATTGACTTTTGAGAAGGGGGTCGGTGAAGGAAAGTCAGGTGAATTTCCTATGGTTCAAAAGCGGACAGAGGCTCGCCACAAAAGAAGGAATTACCAAGCTGAAAAGTATCGAAAATATTCTTTATTGGAATGTTTAATCGAGAACAAAATGTGCCCGCTTACGATTGATGAATTAAATAAATGGAGGCATTACAAAAAGGGTATTGGTAGAAAATACCCGCAATCTGAAAAATTTATTCAATGGCTACGATTTGATTTCGATGGAGATGGAAAGCCTGATTTTGAAAACTTTGGCTTTGATATACATGAAAATTTTTATCTCTTTAGGATGTTAGCTGCTAGTGAACAACTTGAACATCAAGCCATTTTTAAAAGAAATCCACAAATTTTAGGAAGAGTGTTTTATCATTTAGTACAACGTCGTGGATTTAAAGGCCGTGATGAGGGAGAAGCAAAAACTATGATGCAGGGTAACGAAAAAACAGGTACGATTGGTAGAAATGCAATTGCAGTTGACATAGCAGAATACAAAACCTTAGGTGCGGCTTTGTATTACTTATGCAAAGAAAAGAAAGAAAGAATACGTAAACGATATAATTTAAGAAGTGATTTTGAAGATGAATTGGAAACTATTTGCAAAATTCAAAATGTTGAACATGATGTTTATAAAAAATTGTGGAAAGCAATAATATGGCAACGGCCTTTACGAAGCCAGAAAGGATTAGTTGGTATTTGCACTTTTGAAAAAAACAAAGCACGCTGCCCAATAAGTCATCCTCTCTATGAGGAATTTAGAGCGTGGGTTAATATTAATAATTGGAAGATTGAATTACCTGAATCTGTTGATAAGTTGCGTTATTTGGAGGAGAAAATCTATCCTGTATTTTTTAAATCAAGTAATGATTTTGAATTAAGTGTAGTTGCTAAAGTATTAGATAAGGATGGTGGAATTATTAAGGGTAAATTTGCTCATGGTGCAAAGGATGAAAAAGGAAAGTGGCAGAAAAATGCCCCTGATACTAAAGTAATTAGTTGCCGTTTATCTAATGATTTAAAGAATATTTTAGGAAATAATTGGAAAACAACTGTTATAGAAACAAAACAAATTAGGCAACATAGAAAGAAAGATGGAAATCTATTCGAAACTAAAATAACATACAATTATGAAGACATTTGGCATGTGTTATTCAGCTTTGATGATGATAAAAAATTGAAAGAATTTGCTGAAAGGAAGTTGAATTTGAGTGAAGAACAAACTGATAAATTCTCAAAAATAAGATTGCAACAAGGGTATGCAACATTAAGTTTGTCAGCTATTAATAAGATTTTACCTTATTTAAAAAGAGGATTTATATATAGCCATGCTGTCTATTTAGCAAACCTTCCAAAAGTTTTTGGTGAGACTAAAATTACAGATGAATTAATTGATGGCTTTGTGATAATGATAGAAGAAATTAAAAAAGTAAATGATAAGGAGAAGCTTTTGAATAGTGTTATAAATGACTTGATTAGATCTCACTTAAACAATGAAAACCGGTATAGAATTGAAAACGATAGGGAGTTAGATAGCCAAGAGAAAGATTTAATTGAAGGTAAATTGATTGAAGTAATTGGTTCGAAATCATGGAATGATAGAACAGAATTTGAAAAATCGAACTTAAAAGTATATTGTGAGAATCACTTTAAAGACTTTCTGAAAAAGTCTTTTAATGGAAAGAAGGATGAACTTTTTTTAACCGTTCCAAATTTGCACGATAGAATTTTTAACTATTTGAAAGAAGAATATGGAATAAGCGAAAGTAGAAAAAAATATTTGTGGCATCCTTCAGAACAAGAAACATACCTTGATGCAAAACAAATTCTTTTAGAAAATGGTGTTGAGATTAAACAATTAGGAGACCCTCAACCAACTAGCAGAGGTTTTAAAAACCCGATGGCATTAAAAACTCTTCACAAACTTAAAGGATTGATTAATTATTTATTAGAAGTAGGTAAAATTGAAGAAGATGATAGAATTGTGATTGAAATTGCAAGAGAATTGAATGATGCAAATAAGAGAAAGGCGATTGAGAAATGGCAAAAGGCTAGGGAAACCGAAAATGAAGAATTCAAAAGTAGAATTGATGAAATAAATTTAACATGTAAGACAAACTATAATAGAGAAGATAAGAATTTGATTGATAAGGTAAGATTGTGGGTAGAACAAAATCAACAATGTATTTATACCGGGAAAACAATTGGTTTATGTGATTTGTTCAATGGTGTAAAATTTGATTTCGAACACACAATACCAGCTAGTATGAGTTTTGACAATGAATTGAAAAATTTAACTATTGCTGATTCTTTATACAATAGAGAAGTAAAAAAGAAACAAATTCCCTTTGACTTACCCAATTACGAAACTGATGCTTTAGGCTATGCTGCTATAAAACCAAGATTACAATTCTTATTTGATAAGGTAGAATCATTAGAAAGGCTTTATGATGAGTGGAAATTCAAAGCTAAATTTGCTAGCACTAAGGAAATTAGAGATGCTACTATCCAAAGAAGACATTTGATAAAAATGGATTTAGATTATTGGCGTAAAAAGTTGGAAACATTTACATGCAAAGAATATAAGGTAGGTTGGCGCAACAGTCAATTAAGAGATACTCAAATAGTTACGAAATATGCATTGCCATATTTGAAAACAATATTCAAAAAAGCCGAAGTACAAAAGGGTAGCGTAACAGCAACATTTAGAGAAATATATAAAATTCAACCACGACTTGAAAGGAAAGATAGAAGCAAACATAGCCATCATGCCATTGATGCAGCTGTACTGACAATAATTCCAACTTCTCCAATACGAGATAAAATACTTTTAGCCTATAATGAAGAAAAAGACAATAATACAGGTATAGTTTACCACGAAAGACCAAGAGGGTGGAAAGAGTTTGATCCGCGATATATTTTAGAAATAGAAAATGATGTGTTAATTAATTATCAATCACAAAACAGACAACTTACACATACTAAAAAGAATGTTAGGAAAAGAGGGAAACAACAATTTGTTAAGACTAAAGATGATAAAGGTAAGTGGCATTTTAAATTAGATAAAAACAATAAGAAAATACCGTTAGTGGCTGATGGAGATAGTATAAGAGGTCAGTTGCATAAAGAAAGCTTTTACGGAGCTATTAAATTAGGTGATGAACTTACACTAGTTGAACGGTATCCAATTTCAGAATTTACCAATATAAATGATTGTAAAAATATTATAGATGTAAAGGTACGAGAACTTGTAAAAACAACACTTGAAAAAAGAATAGCTGATGGTCAGAATTTTGAAAAAGCTAAATTAGAACCTATATCATTTCCATCAGGTAAGGCAGTAATAAAGAAAGTTAGGTGCAAAGTAGCAGCTGGAAGAGGCTATTTAACACCACAAAAAGCTTTGCCAATAAACACTCATGATTTCATCAAAAAAAATAAAAATCACGAATACAAACATGTCATGTATGCACAAAACGAAGAAAATACATTGTGCTTATATTATGAAAAGATGGGAGAGAAAGCAATGCAAAGAGGATTTAGAATTGTGGGTTTATTTGAATTGGCAAAGCTAAATTTGAATTGTATTAGTGCTATTATGAATGAACCTTATTACTACAATTATGATGAAACTAATTCGATTCAATTACATTATATAATTACTGTTGGCACTAAAGCTATTTTCTTCGAGGAGAATATAGAAGAGTTGAAAGAAATTAAATCAAAAAAGGAATTATTGAAAAGAATGTATGTCGTGTATAAATTTAACCTTTCAGGAACACCAGATATTTATTTAAAAAATCATGTTGAAGCCAAACCAAATCCAGAAATTGACAAGGAATGTGAAAATTTATTTGACCCTAAAAAATATCAATCTGGTTTATCGTTAAAGGCAAGTAAATTTACTTGTGCAATTGAAGGTAAGCACTTCGATATAAAACCTGATGGTGAAATAAAATGGAAATTTTAAATGATTAAACGTTCCATCTTCATCGGTTCTCCTTGTCATTTAAAAACGACAAATGAGCAATTAGTTATTCAATATAGTCATGTGAAAGGACAAGAAGAAATGGCTGATATGTATGTACCGATAGAAGATATTGGTGTAATTGTTTTAGATCATGAGCAAATTACATTAAGTCATCGATTATTAGAAAAGCTTATAGATAATAATGCCGCTTTAATAACATGTAATGAAAAGCACTTGCCAACGGGAATGTTATTAAATTTAGATGGCAATAGTTTGCAAGCTGAACGGTTTAAATACCAACAAGATGCAACCATACCGCTAAAAAAGCAATTATGGCAACAAACAGTTCAATATAAAATTGCGAATCAAGCGGCGGTTTTAGAGCATTTTAATATTGATTCCGGAAGATTAAGGGAATTATCTAAAGCGGTTAAAAGTGGTGATAGTGATAATTATGAAGCGCAAGCTGCGGCCTTTTATTGGAAGGTATTGTTTCCGCCGGCTTGGAATTTTATAAGACACCGAGAGGGTGAGCCACCAAACAATTTGTTAAATTATGGCTACTCTATTTTAAGAGGTGTGGTTGCAAGAAGTTTGGTTGGAAGTGGCTTGTTACCAACATTAGGAATATTTCATCACAATAAGTACAACGCATATGCATTAGCAGATGATATAATGGAACCTTACCGCCCTTACGTGGATCTATTGGTAAGGCAAATTATTAATGAAACCTCATCTATTGATGTTTTAAACAGGGAATTAAAAGCGAGGTTATTACAAATACCTGCTATTGATGTTACTATTGATGGGGAAATTAGCCCATTAATGATTGCGACCCAAAGAACCAGCGCATCCTTAGCCAAATGTTACGCAGGCACAAGTCGAAAATTAATTTATCCGATTATGTAAATGGATTAGCGGTCGTAAAGAAGAGCAATCATGTTTCTCTTATTTTGTGATTGACTTTTCAAACCGACGCAGGAGGTTCATGACTACCATTAAAAATAGTTTGATTAAGGAATAAATTCTGATCTTTGACATTATCAATTCAACGAAGGTAAAGGAGATTGTAAAAGTTTAGCAGTTGTGATTTGCTTTATTAACTTTTGATTATTTGATTTGGTGTTAATGGATTCCGCTTCGCTCCATCTCAAATTCTGATCTTTGACATTATCAATTCAACGAACAAGGATAATACCACCGATAACTAACCGTTGTGATTTGCTTTCAAATTCTGATCTTTGACATTATCAATTCAACTTGAATCTGCATATAAGCATCATGCTCACGTTGTGATTTGCTTTCAAATTCTGATCTTTGACATTATCAATTCAACTAACGGTAATACCGGTACTGATCCATCGCAGTTGTGATTTGCTTTCAAATTCTGATCTTTGACATTATCAATTCAACACATTAGAATTTGTGGACAATGCAGGGTACGTTGTGATTTGCTTTCAAATTCTGATCTTTGACATTATCAATTCAACTGGTGCGACCAAAAGTCTTGCACATCTTTAGTTGTGATTTGCTTTCAAATTCTGATCTTTGACATTATCAATTCAACTACTTTTGTTTTCTCGCGCGCAACTTTTGTGTTGTGATTTGCTTTCAAATTCTGATCTTTGACATTATCAATTCAACCAGGAGCTGCTTTACTTGCTAAATTTGCATGTTGTGATTTGCTTTCAAATTCTGATCTTTGACATTATCAATTCAACCAATATGTCAGTATCTTTGTCAATATATGTGTTGTGATTTGCTTTCAAATTCTGATCTTTGACATTATCAATTCAACTAGAGCTATTAACACTAGCCCGTAATACTTGTTGTGATTTGCTTTCAAATTCTGATCTTTGACATTATCAATTCAACACGCCATTCAATTCATAATTACAGATTGTAGTTGTGATTTGCTTTCAAATTCTGATCTTTGACATTATCAATTCAACATTGTAATCTTTTGAGTTGATGTTTTTATTGTTGTGATTTGCTTTCAAATTCTGATCTTTGACATTATCAATTCAACTTTCTAAATTTATAGCGGGTTTTTTTATTAGTTGTGATTTGCTTTCAAATTCTGATCTTTGACATTATCAATTCAACTCAATGTTTTTAACTGGTTGTTGATTGACAGTTGTGATTTGCTTTCAAATTCTGATCTTTGACATTATCAATTCAACCTGTTTCAATTGTTGCCTTGCCTGCTTGTAGT
>JAHEYX010000081.1:7612-10212 GCA_023251415.1 Chitinophagales bacterium | reverse complement strand
GATAAGGAAATGGATGCACGCTTATTGAAGTATTTGACTTTGCGATTAAACTTGACTAATAAGGATACCATTTTGCCCGGAAGCAGAATTCACAATTTCAGAGATTTTATGGATTTTCCGAATGTGTTTCCATCACCCAAAGTTACACGCAAAAGCATACAGCATCCGGCTTTTAATCAATCCCAACGCGTAGTGGATACGATCTTAAAGCAAGATATATTGCTCAGTTTTCCATATCATTCTTTCGATGCCATTATTGATCTTTTACGGGAAGCTGCAATTGATCCGGATGTACAGCGCATTCAATTAACAGCTTACCGATTAGCTTCTAATTCGAAAGTGATGAACGCACTTATTAATGCGGCACGAAATGGAAAGCAAGTAACGGTTATGCTGGAATTGCGTGCTCGGTTTGACGAAGAGGCAAACTTGAATTGGAAAAACGTGCTCGAAGAAGAAGGTATAAAAGTGTTATTAGGGGTCACCAACATGAAAGTTCATGCTAAGGTTTGCGTAATTCAAAAAAGAGTAGGCACAACCATGAAAAAATATGGATTTATCAGTACCGGTAATTTGAATGAACGCACGGCTAAAATTTATGCCGATTATTGCTTGCTTACTTCCAATACCAGTATTATGAACGATATTGAAAAAGTGTTTCGTTATTTGGATAATCCTTTTGAAAATCAAAACACGTTGGATGAATGCAAATTGATTACAACCTGCCCTACAAATTTGCGTGTGATGCTTGGAAATTTAATTGATTTTGAAATTAAACAAGCAAAAAAGGGTTTGCCTGCAGAGATGATATTAAAAATGAATTCGCTTTCGGATGAAGATTTAATCAATCAATTGTATGATGCCGCAAAACATGGGGTGAAAATTAAATTGATAATCCGCGGCATCTTTTGTTTAAATACCGAACTGCATAAACTTAAACATCATATACACGCGATAAGTATTGTTGATGAATATTTAGAACATGGAAGAGTATTCTTATTTCATCATGGTGGTAAAGAAAAAATGTTCATTTCATCGGCAGATTGGATGGTAAGAAACTTAGATCACCGCATTGAAACTACTTGTCCTATTCTTGATAATAACTTAAAAGCAGAATTAAAGGACATGTTGCAGATGCAATGGCACGATAATGTGAAAGCCCGAATATTAGATCATCAGCTTTCTAATCAATACAGACATAGTTCTTCGAAGCGAAAAATCAGGTCGCAAATCGAGATTATGAAGTATTTATTAGCGAAACAATAAATTATTTGAATTAATGCGAAGCAAAAATTAACTTGTGCTTTATTAATTAATAGGAAAAGTACATGAAATTAGCGGCAATAGATATTGGAAGTAACGCAGCTCGCTTGTTGGTAGTTGAAGTGATTGAACATCAAGGTGAAAAGCCGCAGTTTATAAAATTAAACTTAGTAAGGGTTCCCCTGCGTTTAGGGTTTGATGTGTTTGAATATGGATTTATATCAGCTAAACGAGAGGCTGATTTAATAAATACCTTAAAGTGCTTTCATTTATTAATGAAGGTGCACGAAGTGGATCATTCGATTGTATGTGCTACCTCTGCCATGCGTGATGCTCGAAATGCCGAACAAATAATCGGACGCATTCTATATGAAACTGGAATATTGATAAAAGTGATAAGTGGAAAAGAAGAAGCCGCTACTATTTTCGAAAACCATATTGAAGATTATCTCGATAAAGATCATGCTTATTTGTATATTGATGTTGGAGGCGGCAGTACCGAATTAACATTATTTGATAATAATAAACCCATTTTCGAAGAATCATTCAATATTGGCACCATTCGATTGTTAAAGCAAAAGGTTGAGGATAAAGAATGGCAACGCTTCAAAAATTTTGTGAAAGAAGAAACACGTAATTATAAAAACCTTAATGCCATTGGTTCTGGAGGGAATATTAATAAAATATTCAGCTTGTCTAAACGGAAAGAAGGTAAGCCTTTAAATGTTTCGGTTTTGAAGGAGTATTTGGAAGATTTTAATCAACTCGATATTGAACAACGCATGATTAAATACAATCTCAGAGAAGATCGGGCTGATGTTATTATTCCGGCACTTCAAATATACACCAGTGTAATGCGTTGGGCTTCCATTACAGATATTTATGTTCCTAAGTTTGGATTAGCCGATGGTTTAGTTCGTAAATTGTACAACGAGTTGCAGGTTTTGAAACCAAGTACTATCCATTAAACTTATAGCCTACTTTTTTAACGGTAAATATTAAATGGTCAGCCGTTTTTTGACGAATACGTCGAATATGCACATCTAATGTACGATCATTAATAAAGCTGTTTTCCGGCCAAATGGCATGAAACAATTCTTGACGAGTAAAAACTCGATTGGCTTCAGCGGTCAATAAAACCAACAAATCAAACTCTTTTTTTGTTAACTCGATTTGTTTGCCTTGATAACTAACTTGTCGATTCTCTAAATTTATTTCAAACGATTGAAATTTACGAATGACGGTTTCATTTTTGAGCGCAGGATTATTGACTTGTAATAATCGTTTGATTCGATGTTGCAAAATAGCTGAATGAATTGGTTTGCTGACGAATTCAT
>JAHEYX010000081.1:0-7559 GCA_023251415.1 Chitinophagales bacterium | reverse complement strand
CGCAACTCAATGCCTTTAATTCGCTGGAAACGCTATAGGTATTGGCAACTAATATCACCGGAGCTTGTAAACTTTTAATGCGAGCTTTTAAATATTCGCAAACATCAGCGCCGGATAAATTCTTTAAATCCATGTTAAGCACTATTAAATCCGGAGTAAGTTCGCGTGTCAATTTAATGGCTTGAATCCCATCATTCGTTAAATAGGTATCATGCCCATCTGCTTGGAAAAACGAATGAATTTCGTTTGCTTCAATTGTTGTCTCGTCTCCAATAAGTACTTTCATATAGCTTGTAACTAAATTAAAAGCAAAACTAAATCCCGAATATGAAGAACAAGTTAAGTATACAAGTTCTTTAGGTAAATTAATTGCGCGTTATGTAACATCATGTTAGTAATTGTTATGGTAATTTTTCTCAATTGAAATTAACCCAACAATTACCATCACCTCCTTTGAAATCATTTGCTGCTTAATATAAGGTTAACATCAATGTAAGTATTCTGATTTTCATGTAACAATTTTGACAACATCATAGCAAAACGGTAATAAGTAAGACATGTTTAGGTAAATGGTCAATTCTACTTTTGGGACCATATTTTAAAAACATGAAAAAATATTTATTCTTATTTATCACCACATTTTTCACTGGAAGCTTATTTGCGCAACAGTTAACCATTAAGGGAAAGGTTATTGATGAAAAAACAACAGAACCTTTAATTGGTGCCGTTGTTAAATTAGAAAGCACTACTATTGGAACCACCACTGATATGAATGGGGAGTTTCAACTTAACAATTTAAAGCAAGGTGTATATGGAATTACAGTTTCCTATTTATCTTATGTTACTAAAAATATACAACCGATAGCTGTTAACAAAAGTGAAACAAGTGCATTGATAATTAGTTTACAAAAGACCTCAAATCAACTTGGTATGGCAGTTATTAGAACTACACCAAAGAAGGAATCGACTATTGCATTAGTGAACATGCAAAAAAACAGTAGCAGTGTGTCGGATGGGATTTCTGCTGAAATCATTAAACGTACACCGGATAAAAATACCAGTGATGTATTAAAGCGTGTAAGTGGTGCCAGTATACAAGACAATAAGTTTGCTATTATACGTGGTTTAAATGACCGTTATAATATGGCTATTTTAAACGGTGCGGTATTGCCTAGTTCCGAATCGGATCGTAAGGCATTTGCATTCGACATTTTCCCATCTGCACTATTAGATAATTTAATTATTACTAAAACGGCTACTCCGGATATGCCTGCAGAGTTTGCCGGCGGTATTATTCAAATTAATACACGTGATGTTCCAGAAAGAAACTTCTTTTCAGCATCACTTACCGGAGGATATAATACCCTAACTACAGGTAATACTTTGTTGATGTCTAATGGAGGTTCAAAAGACTGGATGGGTTTAGATGATGGCTCACGTGCATTACCAGATGTGATTCCTACACAAGAAAAATTTCCAATCAAAATTAAAGATCAAGCAGATTTAGCTAAAAAAATGGCGCCTGCTGATTGGGGTGTATACCAAGGTACTTTTCAACCAAATAAAGCTATTCAAGTAAGCACAGGAGCCAGTAAATCTATTAACAATGTTCGATTGGCTGCCATTGGAGCACTTACCTATAGTCGTTCGTCCAACTATCAAGAAACAATTCGAAGAACTTATTCCGGAAACGATTCAACGGCAATTACTCAAATTCAAACAGATTATCTTGATAAACTATACAGCCGTCAAACTTTAATCGGGTTGATGGGAAATTTATTCTTGCAAGTCAATAAGAACAATTCGATTTCCTTTAAAAATTTATACAGCATTAATGCTGATGATCGATTGACCAATCGTGAAGGAAGTTTAAATCCATTAGAAACCAATCCAACGCTTTTAAAGTCAACAAATGCGCAATTCACCAGTAATAAAATTTATTCGGGTCAATTAAGCGGCGAACATTTTATCTCGGCTGCGAAAGTTAAAGTAACATGGGGTTTAGCTTCAAGTACTATCCATCGTGAAATTCCTTATGAAAGAAGAATGATTTATACTCGCAATAAATATTTCTTAGACACTACTTATAAGAATCCGGCAGATACAACCTATACAGCTGCAATTTCCACATCCAATGTGGGCGCTGATTATGCAGGCGGTATGTTTTGGTTTTTTAATGATGAAAAATTGAATACAGCTCGTATAAATTTTAGTCGGATTTTTAAAACCGGTCAATTGCAATCAGAGTTAAAAATCGGGGGATTATACCAAGAACGTAACCGTGAGTTTTCAGCACGTCGTTTAGGTTATACCAAGTATGGTGTTACAGGTGGCACTACATCCTTTAAAGATTCATTGTTGTATTTGCCCGAAGATCAAATTTTTGCTGCTTCGAACATGGGCATAATTAAAAACGCAGTAGTAGGCGGTGCAAATGGCATTGGCGGTTTTAAACTGTTAGATGGAACTAGACCAAGTGATGCTTATCAAGCGAAATCATTTTTAACCGCAGCTTATATTATGGCTGATCAACGTTACAAGTTTTTGCGTGCAGTATATGGCGTTCGTGTAGAGAATTTTTTACAAACAATGGAAGCACGTAAAAACAATAACACCACCGATGATTTACATCTTCATCAACTTGTTAAAGATTACTTACCATCGCTCAATTTAATTGCTGCTGTTACTAAAAAACAAAACGTACGTTTAAGTTATTATCAAACTGTTAATCGCCCTGAATACCGTGAGTTAGCGCCCTTTGCGTTCTTCGATTTCAATACGCAGTATGTAATTTCCGGTAACGATTCATTGAGTCGTGCACTTATTAACAATTATGATGTACGTTATGAATATTATCCGGGTAGAGGTCAAATCCTTTCTGTTTCTGGTTTTTATAAGAAGTTTGAAAATCCGATTGAACAAATTGCTTTGGCTTATACCGATCATGAAATTACTTTCACTAATCTTAAGTCTGCAGTAAACTACGGTTTTGAAGCTGAGGCGCGTGTTCTTGTTTCTTCTATATTACCGGTAGATTCTTTTAAATGGTTGCAACAACTTACTGTTTATGGTAACCTAGCACTCGTTAACTCTGCAGTAAATACAGGTGGAGTAAGCGGTATTAACGGAGATAAACGTCCATTGCAAGGGCAATCTCCTTATGTAATGAATATGGGTTTATATTATGTGATGGACCCTATTCAAGCAGCATTAAGTATTAATGTAAATCGCGTGGCACAACGTGTATATATTGTAGGTAGTTCATCAGAACCTGCCTTATGGGAAGCACCTCGTACTATTGCTGATTTGCAGTTGGTGAAGTATTTATGGAAACGCAAAATGGAATTGAAATTCAATGTTCAAAATATTTTCGCACAAAATCAAGTTTTCTATCAGAATCGTCCGGAAGGAGAAACAACTATTAAAGCAAACAGCATTAAAGGAAAATTCAACAATTGGTTGTTCGGTGATCCTTCCAATGCGAATGCGTATCATCCAAGTAAAGATGACATGATTTGGTCAGTTGCTTATGGACGTATTTTTTCTATTGGATTAAGCATTGCACTCTAGCAAAATTATTCCGGTTGTTACAATTCTGTAACCTAATAATACCAAAACAGCATTTAATTAATAGCAAGATAATTCTACACTAACCATTGCACAATGCATGCAATCTAAATTTGCAGCAACAAAAAACACTCACAAACAATGAAAAAAAACAAACTATTTCTAATCGCACTACTGTTGGTTGCAAACCTAACATTTGCTCAAACTTTTTTTGTGCCAACAACCTATCGTGGCGCATTTGCTCCGGCTCCTGCAGCAATGTGGACTAACACTTGGACGAATTGGGATCCACAAAATGCTACTTATCCTTCTGCTGATGTAACTGTTGCAACAAACATTACTTCAAACACTACTTGGACTAACAATCACACGTATTTATTGCATGGTCAAATTTATGTGACTAATGGTGCTACATTAACGATTCAAGCCGGTACTAAAATTTTAGGCGACAAATCTTCAACAGGTGCCGGTTTATTCATCACCAAAGGAGCTAAATTAATCGCTATTGGAACAGCTTCACAACCGATTGTATTTACTTCAAACCAAGCTAAAGGCTCACGTTCTATTGGTGATTGGGGTGGAGTAATTTTATTAGGTAAAGCTTCCTACAACAACAACGGAGGTACTGGTGGAACTGGAACCGGTAATATCGAAGGTATTGCACCTTCTTCCTTAACTGAATTTGGTGGTGGTACAAATCCTGATGATGACGACAACTCCGGTACATTACAATATGTACGTATTGAATTTGGCGGATATGTTTATCAACCTAATAAAGAAATTAATGGTTTAACTTTTGGCGCAGTTGGTCGCGGTACAACCATTGATCACGTGCAAGTTTCTTTTGCTAATGATGATGCTTTTGAATGGTTTGGTGGTACAGTTAATTGTCGTTATTTAGTTGCTTATCGTAACTTGGATGATGATTTCGATACAGATAACGGATTCTCCGGTAAAGTTCAATTTGCTTTAACCGTTCGTGACCCGAATATTGCTGATAACCCAAGTGTTTCTACTTCTGAAGGTTTTGAATCAGATAACGATGCTAATGGTTCTACATTAACGCCACAAACAAAAGCAATATTTTCGAATGTTACTTTAATCGGACCTTTACGTGGAAATGCTTCTGCAACAATTGCTTCAGGCTATCGCAGAGGTGCTCGTATCCGTAGAAATTCGGCTTTAAAAATCTATAATTCTATTTTCATGGATTATTTACGCGGCGTACACATTGATGGTGCCTTGTGCGAAGGAAATACCGGTACAGGTGCAACTGCCTTAAAATTCCGTAATAATATTTTGGCAGGTATTGCTACCTTAACAGAAGTTAATAGTGGTTCTACTTTCAATATTACAAATTGGTTTAATTCTAACAATAACAACGTTTATACTTCTACAAGCGGTATATTAACTACACCTTACAATTACACAGCTCCTGATTATCGTCCTGCAACCGGTTCAGCTGCTTTATCAAACGCTGATTTTACAGATAATTCTTTATCCGGATTGGTTCTTTTTGCACCTGCAGTTCCAGCCGATACATTATGGTATTGCAAGTATTCAACTATTCCTGCTTTAACAGCTACTGCAAGTGCTTCTTGTACTTTACGTTGGTATGCTTCAGCAATAGGTGGAACGCCATCTTTAACAGCTCCTACGCCATCTAATACCAGTACAAAAACATACTATGTTGCTCAACTAAATAACTATGGTGTTGAAAGTGCTCGTCGTGCTATTGTAGTTATAATTAATCCATTAGTAACAACACCTGTTTCTATTTCCGGTAAAACGGTTGATATTTGTTTTAATACACCTGTGAAATATTATGTAACTACTCCGGTTGCAAATGCTACTTCTTACTCATGGACTTTACCTGCTCACACTTCAATTGTATCTACGTCTGCTATGGGCGATACTGCTTATGTAAGTTTTGACAATACATATGTTGTTGATTATATCAGAGTTGCAGCCTTGAATTCGTGTGGAACTAGTGTAATGCGTTCATTAAAAGTTGCTGCTTATCCAACTGCTACCGGTTTAATTACTGGTCCAACTGTAGTTTGTAATTTAGTAGGTACTTCTACGACTGCTACCTATACCGTTCCAGCTTTAGCCGGAGCTAATTATGCTTGGACTTTACCTACAGGCGTTAACATGATAGCTAATAACGGTAACAGTATTGATGTAACTTTCGCTTCTAATTTCGCCAGTAGTTCAATTTATGTGGCTAATCAAGGTACTTGTCAAAGCAGTACTTCACGTTCATTACATATTTACAAATCACCATTAATGTTGGCTAGTAATGTTATCAGTGGTCCTACTACTGTTTGTGCTTCTGGTGCTACACAAAATTACAGTATTAATACAGTAAATGGTGCTACTACTTATACTTGGACTGCACCTAGTGGAGCAAGCATAGTTAGTGGACAAGGAACACAAAATGTGTCTGTATTATTTACAAACGCAACTGCTGCAACAATGAATTTAGCTTGTAAAACTACGAATGCTTGTGGTACTAGCGCAACTCGTCTATTTGCCATTACGCGTGATACAACTTGTCGTGTAGCTGCTCGTGTTGCTAATACGGTCTCTTCAAACGAAAATCAAGTTGCAATTGAATCTTCAATCAGCGTATTCCCTAATCCGGTTGTTGATAATGCAATTGTTCGTTTCACTTCAAGTGCTAGTCAAACAATTCAAGCCATCTTATTTGATGCTTTAGGTAAACAAATTTCAGTTTCAAGCTTTTCAGCTAGCGCTGGTCAAAATAATTTGACTTTGCCTGTTGCTGAATTAGCCGGTGGTGTTTACACTATTCGTTTAATTAATGCTGATGGTTCATCTTCAACTGTTCGTTTCGTTAAATAAGTACGTTTAGTTTTTGTTTAAAAGGGAGTGTCATAACAATGACACTCCCTTTTTATTTTGATTAAATGGGCGTCACCTTTTTACTATATCAACAGTTTGTTGCATCTTGCGCTTGTTATGGCTTTACAGATGGTTTCTTTAAATTCGGGAAGTAATGGAAATTGCTATTATGTAGGCAATGCAGACGACGCTGTTTTAATTGATGTAGGTATTTCCGGTTCTCAATTAGTAAAACGCATGAAAGCGATTGGCTTGTCTATGCAAAAAGTGAAAGCAATTTTTATTTCACACGAACATTCCGATCATATTAATGGTGCTCCTAGTGTAGCTTCTCGTTTTAAATTACCGGTATACATAAGCCATAAAACCGCCAGCCGAAGACCACGTGCCTTGGCTCCTCATGCAATACCTATTCAAACTGATACACCTGTTACGATAGGCAGTTTGCAAGTTGTACCATTTCTAAAAAAGCACGATGCTGCCGATCCATACAGCTTTGTTGTTCATGCAAACAACACAACAGTCGGCGTCTTTACTGATTTAGGTGAAGTTTGCAAACCATTAAAACACTATTACAGTCAATGTGATGCAGCATTTTTAGAAGCTAATTACGATCCCGAAATGCTTGAAAATGGCAGCTATCCGCAGGCATTGAAAAATCGTATTCGAGGCGGACATGGACATTTATCCAATCAACAAGCACTAGAGTTGTTTATAAATCATAGTTCTCCTAACTTGTCTTTGTTGGTATTAGCACATTTATCTAAAGAAAATAATCGACCTGAATTGGTTGAAGCCTTATTTAATGCACATGCTGCTCAGGTTCGCATTGAAATTGCATCTCGCTACGACCCTTCACCACTTTTTACGGTTCAAGGAAATGAAAACAGGTTGCAATTGTACTTTGAACCTACACAAATGCAGCTATTCTAGGTGTTTCGCAATTGCCAGTTTGCTCTTTTCAAACTATACCAATTGCATTTTATTTGTTCTTTCCAGTAATATTGATTGACAAACGCTAAACCACATTTCTCCAATATTCTGCATGAAGCAGCATTTTCAACATTGGCAGCCCCGATTATTTCATCCATAGCGAAATGATTAAAGCCAAAATTAATAGCTGC
>JAHEYX010000411.1 GCA_023251415.1 Chitinophagales bacterium | reverse complement strand
CAATTAAAGAATAGAAACCCTATTAATGCTGCAACTACACCCAAACCGGTAATAAAATAAAATGGTTCATAACGATTGGAATAACCCAAATAGGTTAATATAGTGAGAATAATAACCACTGAAATCGAGCTTACAATGCCATCCATATTATCCAGCATATTGATGGAATTCATGATGCCAATCACCCAAAGTATCGTGATGAAATAATTAACAAGGCGATATGGAGTGGCATTGATCATAATACCTGCAGCAAGTAAAATAATTGCACAAAGTAATTGCCCGGAAAATTTAAGTAAAGGCTTCGTATTGTATGCATCATCGGCTAATCCTACCAAAAAACCAACTGTACTGGCTAAAAGAACGGCTAAGAACATTTTATTGATGATGGTTTCTTTACCCGGATACATAGAAAATATGGCAAATGAAAACAAGAATAAAATATAGAATGAAATTCCACCAAATGCCGGCTTACTGGTTGATGCCCAACGAATAATGTTGGTGTCAGCTCCGTTACGCATGCCCATGTTCTTCGAGAACTTCACAAATAATCCATTAATTAAAATGGATAATAAAACAGCTATTAAAAAAATTATAAAAACAAAAACGGAATTATCGGTGTTGAATAGATCCATTAATAGTAGTCAAATGATGTTTAAAAAATTAAATGTCGTGTGGTTGTTAGCAAATTAATTCGGCACTAAAATAGAATTTTTTTTTAATTGGTGAGTTGTTTAAATGCGAGCCAAGCCATTAATCCCATTCCAATCTTCAATGCATCAGGATCGATATCAAAAGTGGCGGTATGCACCGGTGAAGCATTCTGTCCATCGACACTGGCAGTACCTAATCGATAAAAGCATACCGGTAATTCCTGAGCAAAAAAAGAAAAGTCTTCTGCCGTCATGCGTAAATCCAATTCTTCTACTTGATTATCAGTTAGGTAGGAAGCGGCAAGGCTTCGACATTGTGCGGTTAAATTTGGCTCATTCACTAAACAAGGATATCCTTTTGATATTTCAACCTGAGCACTTCCATCCATACTTTCAGCTATACCACTTGCAATTTGTTGAATGCGTTGGTGAGCTTTTTTACGCCAGGTTTCATCCATGGTTCTGAAAGTCCCTTCTATACGTACTTCATCCGGAATTACATTGGTTGCTCCATTGGCAATAAATTTACCAAAAGATAACACCGAGGGGATAATCGGGTAAGCATTTCTACTTACAACTTGTTGAAGTCCAACAACAATATGCGAAGCTAATAATACCGTGTCGATGCAATTTTGAGGCAATGCACCATGTCCGCCTTTTCCTTTAACCGTAATATAAATTTCGTCGGCACTAGCCATGTATAATCCAGCCTTGAATCCCACCTTGCCAACTTCCATACTTGGATGTACATGTTGTGCGATAATTAATTCAGGTTTCGGATTTTCCAATACTCCTTCTTTAATCATAATGGAAGCACCTCCGGGTTCTTTTTCTTCTCCGGGCTGTATGATCAATTTAACAGTGCCTTCCCATTCATCTTTTAGGTCATATAAAATTTTGGCAGCTCCCAATAAGCTGGCAGTATGTACATCATGACCGCAAGCATGCATCACTCCTTCATTTACGGAGCAATACGGAACTTTATTTTTTTCAACAATCGGTAGGGCATCCAATTCACTTCGTAAAGCTATTACACGCTTGTTCGGATTTTTCCCTTTAATAAGAACTACCAAGCCGGTTCCTGCCATAGGTGTAATATCTGTTAAACCCCATTCCTGCAATGTTTTGAAAACAAAGGCGGAAGTGTTTTTTTCTTGAAACGACAGTTCTGGATTTTTATGAATATGTTCTCTTATCGATTTAATAAGCGGAAAGTATTCATTGACTAAAAGGTTGATGCGTTCTTTCATTACTGAATTGATAAAGGTAAAGGGATTGGGTTTAATTTTTCTTCTGTTGGTGTAGTTCGGCGGCTATCGAATCTATATGTTGATTTAAGCGTTTGTGAGCTAATAATATAGAATCACGTTGCGATAGTTTTTTAGGGTTCTTGGTTGTAACCGGATTTTTTTTAGTTCGAGCTAAAGAATCTGCAATCATTTTTTTTCGTTGTGCAATTCGAACAGAATCTGCTTTACTTAATTTAGTTGGCTTGGTTGCAATTTTCGGATTAGCCTTTATTCGCGCCAATGAGTCTGCAACAAATTTCTTTCGTTTAGCAATGCGCACTGAATCGGCATGCGTTAATCGAACCGGCGTTTTTGTGGTGGTTGTTTTTTTTATACGCGCCAAAGAATCTGCCACAACTTTTTTTCGTTGGGCAATACGCAACGAATCAGCTTTAGATAATTTCACTGTTTTTTTTATACCAACTGTCGACTTTGCTTTTGCCAAAGAATCCGCCACAACTTTTTTTCGTTGAACGAATCGAATAGAATCCGCTTTCGTCAATTTAGTAGGTTTATTAAGTTGTTTTAGTGCTTTTAGTTTAGCCAATGCGTCAGCAATGTTTTTTTTTCGTTCCACCATTCGCAATGAATCCATTTGATGAATTTCACTTAAAGTTACTTCTTTGATTTCAAAACTAAACTTATCGTCTTTATCTGTTAAAACACCTTCCGGATAAATA
>JAHEYX010000410.1 GCA_023251415.1 Chitinophagales bacterium | reverse complement strand
GCTCGTTATCGTTTACGAAAAAAATTGGGCATCCCGACCGAAGAAAATTTAACCGATTTCATCCTTCAACTGGCTTAATTGACTTAATGTCGACCCTATTTCCTTGATTTTATTAGCTTTGTCTACCTGATGTCTACCTGATAAATTAGGAAAGCGCCAGGGGTAGCCGGTAAATTTGTAGTGATAATTTTCACTCACCTAAAACCTTTTAACATGAAAAAACTTTTAATTGTACTTGGCTTTTGCTTGTTGTTTGTATCAAAAAATGAAGCCCAAATTTTAAACTCCGGATTTGAACAAACCAATTGGGATGGAAGTCCACAACATTGGGGAACCATTTTTTTAATTGCCATACTTATTGATTCAAACGGTGTGTCGCATTATGACTCTTTGGTTTATGACCATTACTTGTTTTTTACTTCCAATGACGCGCATAGTGGCAATCATGCACTGGGTTTAGGAAATATCAAAAATGTAACGCAACAATTGGTTTATGGAGGGGTAGCCACTTTATCGACCGACACGTTGGGCTCTTCCTGGGCACCTATGGTATCGATCAGCAGTGCTCCTACCAATTTCAGTTTTTATTATAAATACTTACCGGCCGGCCCCGATACTGCACAAGGATTAATTGAATTGTATGACAGTAGCAGCAATATGGTAGGTTCAGCCGTTATTAATTTGTCAGGTACCACATCCACGTATACTTTGGCATCAGCACCAATTGTTTATAATGGCCCCGGCTTTGGTGTACCGTCTTTTGCGAATGTTTCGTTTAGAAATGCAGCACCCGGAACGACACCAACATTCGGAACACGTTTATTGGTGGATGATATTTCCATCGCTGACGTAAATGGTATTTCACAAACACTTACAGGGCATGGACTTCAATTATTTCCAAATCCGGCAACAACCGCATTACAAGTGAAAGCTATAGCTGAAAACAACTTACTCAGTATATATGACAGCAATGGAAATTGTTTACTGAAAAAAGAAATGCCGGGTGCTCAATTGAACCTCGATATCAGTTCATTAAGCTGTGGCACTTATTTCTTACAAGTTAACAGTATAACCGGCGAACAACCGGCAATTAAATTTATCAAGCAATAAATACGCTTTACTAAAACAAAAATCCCCCTACCGAATGAACAGCAGGGGGATTTTTTTATGGTATTGAACAGCTTATTTAAAACCGATTTGCTTATTGTCAGCAGCGCTGATTTTATTCATGGTTTCTTTGAATAAGTTATAATCTTTAGCACTTACCACATCTTTTTTGAAAACAATGGAACGAGTAGCTTCTAATTTATCACCGACTTGTTTGTAAGTAATGGCATACGTAACGATTTCGTTATCGATAGTAACTGATTTAGGTACTTCGGCAAAATGCAATCCCGCAGGAGCAGTAATGCTAAAGGATTCTTTCATGATTTCTCCGGAAGAATAACGCCATAAACGGAAATCATACGTACGTTTTTCAGCAGAAACAAAATCCAAAGAAGTTAAACCTTCGCTCCAAGGAATTTTAACGATTTTAATACCTACCACTTCACTCACTTCATTTTTAACTGTGAAATTGTATTTGTACCATACGGTATCACTTAGTGTTTTCAAATCACTGAATTGTAAGGAATTTAATTTTACTACATTTTTGAAATCACCGGAAATCGATTGTTGCATATCTTTTTCTTGTTTTTCTTTACCGATTTCACCATAAGCTTGACGGGTTCCTTCAGCAAAGTCGCCGGTACGGATGGTTTTACGATCTACAATCATATCGTCGTTTTGGAAAGTAATGGTTCCGGTACGAACCAATCCATTTGCCGTACGGTTTTTTGAATCGATTTTTACGATATCAATTTTTACATTCTCATCTGTTACCACTTCTCTTGGAATAGGTAATCCGATTGCATTTTTCAAACCATCGCCAACAGTACCGAATGATAATTTAGTATCCGTTAATTCAACCACGTAATCTTTACCATCGCAAGTAATATTAGCGATACAGTGATTGAACGAAGTGCTAGGTAAAATCATATCATTATCACCATTATCGCGGGTATCAACCAGCATTAAAGTTGGTTTTAAACCTACTTCATTACACATTGCCACAAACAAGGTAGAAAGGTCTTTACAATCACCCAATTTGGTATTTAAAGTACGGCTGGCACGTTGAGGAACTTGCGCACTGTGTAAGAAAGATACA
Organism: Chitinophagales bacterium; assembly: GCA_023251415.1. Lineage (GTDB taxonomy): Bacteria > Bacteroidota > Bacteroidia > Chitinophagales > CAIODY01 > JAHEYX01. The sequence continues at coordinate 422 of JAHEYX010000410.1, read as the reverse complement.
TTGCTGTAGTTCATGTTTTTCTCGATGAATTCGTAAATGGTTTTAGCTTTTTGCAATTCGGTTAAACCATCTTTTCCGGCAAACAAATCGTTAACCGCTTCTTTAATTTCAAAATCACCTTTAGCTTTTTGTGACGACAAATCGCTGTACCAGTTTGCAACATATTTCCAATCAGGCATTGATGAATACTCAAGGGTAATACCACAATCACTTAATGTAGGCATGTAAGGTTCAGGTTTCACTGCAGCCTGATCTTTTAATTCCCAAGTGTACATTTTAAAATTATCGACATCCGATATGGTTGGTTGTAAATCTGAATTGTTCATGCGCCATTTGAAATCTTTTTTAGCAGCAGCTAATAAACTGTAGCGACAAACACTGGCAGGGAAACGGTAATTGAAATTAAATTTATCCCAGAAATG
>JAHEYX010000080.1 GCA_023251415.1 Chitinophagales bacterium | reverse complement strand
TCAAACGAAACCATTGATTTTACTAACTGATCGATGATGATTTCATGCGAGCATTCTTGCGTTTCAATGGTATTAACCTGTGCACACATATCGTTACTGCACATGGTAGCAATTTTTGAAATCTTAATTCCCTTGCGATTTAATAAGGAAATGTTCATCAATTGCTTTAAATCTTCATCGCAATAATAACGAATACCGGTTTCGGTCCGCTTCGGCTGTAATAAGCCGTATCGTTGCTCCCAAATGCGAATGGTGTGCGGCTTAATGCCACTCAACGTTGCCAGTTCGCTGATAGAATATTGAATCGATGTTTCAGGCTTCATTTAAACAATAACACACCTTATTAAGAATTGTTTAGCAAATAGTTCGAATATTTATTGAAAATAAATAAAAATAAATTTGGTGGAACACTAAAATTGTGTTTAACTTTGCATCATTAAATGTTAAACAAAATGATTGCTACCATAAATAACTTCCAATCCGACATTATCGCACTTACCGCTACCATGCGTCCCTTTGCTTATTCATTAACGAAAGATATCGATGACGCAAAGGATTTGGTACAAGAAACCGTATTTAAAGCCCTTAAATACAAAGATAAATTCCATGAAGGCACTAATATCAAAGCTTGGTTGTATACCATCATGCGCAATATTTTTATTAACGATTATCGTAAGAAAGTTAAACAAAATACTGTAACCGATAATTCTGAAAATCAATTCTTAATCAACTCTTCTCCGGTTACTGCTTGGAACGATGGTGAACGTAAAATGATTATGAAAGACATCAACAAAGCAATCGATAATTTGCAAAACGAAATTCGCATTCCATTCAGCATGCACTACGAAGGATTTAAATACCATGAAATAGCTGAAGAATTGGCTTTGCCTTTAGGAACCGTAAAAAGTAGAATTTTCATTGCGCGTAAAGCCTTGCAATCGCAGTTGCAAATGTATGCTAACTAACAAGTGCTCTGTTTTTGAGCAATTGATAGCCCATTACGTTTAAAAAGAACAACAGCAAATTATAAATGCTGTCTTCAACCGGTATGGTGTACATGCGTAAACCTAAATTTTCAGCATTGTTATAACACACCACCGGCAATGCGGTCAAAAAACCATTCACTATAAAAAACGGGATTAATCCTATCCAATAGCCTACCCAAATTCGCTCCCAATTCAGTTGCAGAGCAATAATTGGAACAAATGAACTAATCAACAAAACGATTCCCGTCAACGAAAAGGTTAATCCGGGGTACCACTTGTCATGAAATAACAAACCCAGTAGTAGTAATACAGTTCCTACTACTTTTGCTAAGGGCAAACCCCAATTGCTTTTTCCCAACTGAACGGGCAAACAATGGTATATAAAAAGTAAACAGTAAGGTATAATTAAAAAGAAACTGATTTCTTCTAAAGGTAAATGTCCGAGTTTGCTACCAAGAATGTAATTGCTATTAAACCACCAAATGCCTTTATCGGTAAACCATTCGTCCCATACAATAAAAAATAGAGCAACCGCTAATGAAATTCCAAAATGGTATTTCCATTCTTTATAAAATTTAATACGCGGATGAAAACTGGCTAGAAAAGGAAAACTGATCGAACTGATTAATAACAACGCATAAGTGTAGTGTGTCGACATAATGGTTGTTGTTCTTAATTAACGTCTTTCCAATAACGTAAAGGGAAAAACAACATACCAAACGAAGAACCGTCGTGCTTACCAACTGTTTTATGATGCACTTTATGCGCTCTTCTAACGGCACGCATATAGCGGTTGTTGCTGTTACGAAACAATTTAAAGCGCTGGTGAATAAATATATCATGTACTAAAAAGTAACAAGCACCATAAGCCGATATGCCTGCTCCTATTGCGGTATAAACAGTTTCATGAAAACCAACCCCGTAAAAAATGCAAGTGATTCCGGGTATTGAAAACAACAAGAAAAAATAATCGTTCTTTTCAAAAAATCCCGAATCATCGCGCTTGTGGTGATCAGCATGCAAGTACCATAGAAAGCCGTGCATAATATATTTGTGCGCCAACCAAGCCACCGCTTCCATACCTATAAATGCCGCAAGAAATGCAAGTACTATAATCATCTTAACGAATGTAGTTTTCTAATTTTGGATAAATCAATTTAAACCAAACCGTAAATTGATTTGGATTTTCACTTAACATTTGCTCAATCTCTTTCGCACTAAAGTAACGTGTTTCACTGGCTTCTTCTTCATTGATAGCAATTGCTCCTTCGTATTGACCCAATAAAACGTGATCTAATTCATGCTCCGTTAAGTCGTTTTCCAAATGTGCTTTGTATTCAAAGGCAAATAACTTTTGCAAATTGCCGGTTTCAATGCCCAACTCTTCTTTTAAACGACGTTTAGCAGCCGTAGCAATATCTTCATCCGGCATAGGATGGCTACAACACGCATTGGTCCACAATCCCGGACTGTGATACTTGCCGGCAGCGCGTTTTTGCAATAATAACTTGTTTTCATGATCGGTCAAAAAAACCGAAAATGCGCGATGTAATTTGCCCTCCCGATGCGCCTGCATCTTCTCCATTACACCGATGGCTTCATCTTTTTCGTTTACTAAAATTACTTCTTGCATGGGGTAAATTTAAAGGTTTGTATTTAATTGGAATCTAAAATAGGAATCGAAGATGATTAACAGCTTCTTGAAATCAGGTACGCGTACACGTTTTTGTAAAATAACACGTGCCGGTAAACGATCTATTTTGTCAAATAAAGAACGGTAATAACGATAAGCCACATACACACCAAATCGACTACCAATCGGCAGTAATTTAATACCTGCTAATCCGGCTTGAAAATCCTTATCAATATCTAACAACAACTGTTTCTTTTGGTAATCGTCTAAGTTGTTGAAATCAATATTCGGAAAATACACCCGGTTCAAATCTTTAAAATCTTCTTGCACATCGCGTAAGAAGTTTATTTTTTGAAACGCTGCACCTAATGATTTGGCGGCATCTTTCAAGGCATTCACTTGCTCGTGATTATTATCGCATAATATCGGCAAACACATTAAACCAACCACTTCAGCACTGCCATAGATGTATGAACTGTACTCTTCATAACTTTCATACGTTTTCTTGTACAAATCCATTTCCATGCTTTTGAAAAAAGAATGAATCAATTGATGATCGATGCCATAACGATTAACGATCACTTGAAACGCATGCAATACCGGATTAATCGAAAACTGATTTTCAATCGCTTCAAATGTTGCAGTTTTAAATGCTGCCAATACTGCACCTTGATTGTTTGATGAAAGGTATCAACAATCTCATCGGCGAAGCGCACAAATCCGTAAATGCCATGTATTGGGGTACGCATACGTGGAGCCAATAACTTAATGGCTGTAGCAAATGACGTACTGTAAAGGCGTGTGATGGTTTCACTGTTAGCGAAACTGGTTTTCTCGTATAATTCTAGTTTTGTCATTTTGTGGAAGGTATTTCTTGTTGAATAAATTGAGCTACTAATTCACCGCTAATTAAACTTGGCGGTACGCCCGGCCCCGGAACGGTTAATTGGCCGGTATAATACAGGTTGCTTACTTTTTTACTTTTAATTTTTGGTTTTAAAACAGCAGTTTGCATAAGGGTATTGGCTAAACCATAAGCATTTCCTTTAAAGGAATTGTATTCCATTTTAAAATTGCTACTGCTAAAACTTCTTTTATGTATGATATGTGGCTTGATATCTACCCCAAACTTATTGGCAATACGTGCACACAACTCGTCGAAATAGCGCTCCCGTGTAGCTTCATCATCATTGGTTAAGCCCGGTGCTATAGGTATTAATAAAAACAAGTTTTCTTTTCCCTCCGGTGCTACACTCGGATCGGTTTTCGACGGACAACACATATAAAACAAAGGATCGGAAGGCATTTTCGGTGTCTCGTAAATCTCCTTATCATGCGTTTGAAAATCAGTATCGAAAAACAAGGTGTGATGCTTTACGCTATCCGGTAATTTGCAATCCAAGCCTATATAATACAACAAACAAGAAGGTGCTAATACGCGTTTATCCCAATAAGCTTCACTATAACTGCGCAAAGCTTGCGGCAACAATTGTTCGGTGAAATGATAATCTGCACCTGAAACAATTAAATCTGCTTCATAACTGGCATGGGCTGTTTTTACGCGAGTGATGCGATCGCCTTCGTATTCAAATCCACTTACGCCTTCATTAAATTTAAATTGAACGCCTTGCTTTTCTGCAACTTGCTGCATGGCTTTGGCAATTTCAAGAAAACCACCCATCGGATACCAAGTACCTAATGCTACATCAGCGTAATTCATTAATGAATACAAAGCCGGTATTTGACCGGCAGAGGCTCCTAAAAACAACACCGGAAACTCAAACAATTGCTTGATGCGGGTAGACGTAAAATGCTTGGCCACATGCCCTTTCATCGAACTGAATAAATCCAATTGAAATAAACCGGTCAATAATTTTAATTGTAAAAACTCCGTCCATTTAACAGATGGCTTCTTCACCATATCAGCCATAGCTATGGAATATTTCACCCCCGCTTGTTTAATAAAACGGTCTAGTGATTGCCCGGCCCCACTTTCGTATTGTTCTAAAAAATGCCCTAAGGCTTTAGTACCAGCCGGTATAGTCCATGATTCTTCTTTTGACCAAACTACTTCATAGCTCGGATCTAATCGTTTTAATTGGTAAAAATCACTTACTTGATAACCAAATTGTTGAAAGAAATGCTCAAACACATCGGGCATCCAATACCAACTGGGCCCCATATCAAAGGTGAATCCATCAGCCGTATAATGCTGTGCACGCCCGCCGCTCATACTGTTCTTTTCTAAAACAGTAACTTCATAACCGGCCTTGGCTAAAAATGCAGCCGCAGCCAATGATGAAAAGCCTGCCCCTATAACTACTACCTTTTGCATCCATTTTGAACAAGCAAAAAATAGTTTTGTTTGAGGCTAAAGGCCTTAAAGTTCAACAAAACAGATTTTGTTTAACAATGAGTCGTTTTAGCAGTTTGACTGCTTAAACAAAAAACGCAAGCAAAAATTTAAAATACCTAACTGATTGCCTGTCCGTTGCTTACTAACTTATTGGCACTAATAAACTGTGGCTTACCATTGGCATCATCAGCCATTAAAATCATACCCTGACTTTCAATGCCTTTCATTTTGCGAGGCGCCAAATTGCATAAAACCGTTACTTGTTTACCGATAACTTCTTCGGCTGTATAATGTAAAGCAATACCACTTACTATAGTGCGTTGCTCTAATCCGATATCAACGGTTAATTGCAACAATTTATCGGCTTTGGCTACTTTTTGAGCCGCCGTAATGGTACCGATGCGCCTATCCAACTGACTAAATTGATCAAAACTGATTTCAGCTTTTATCGGTGCTATACTTGGTGTTGCCACTTGAGCAGCTTGCATGGCAGCTTTACTCACTTGCAATTTTTCCAATTGCTTCGCGATTTCTTCGTCTTCAATTTTACGGAACAATAAAACCGGATTATGAATCGTATAGCCTATTTTCAATAAATCGGTACGACCTAAATGCTCCCATTTCAATAATTCATTGGCCCTTTTATCAATATTAAAGTGCAACAAGATTTTCTTAGCCGTAAATGGCATAAACGGATACATCAAAATGGCCAAATTAGCCGATAACTGAACACAATTATGCAAGCAATTTTCGACCAAATACTTGTTTTGCAATTGCTCAAAATCAGTTTCACCAACATACACATCACCTTTGGCTTTTTTCCAAGGCTCTAATTCAGTTAAATACTTATTGCCTAAACGAGCCGCATTCATTACTTCCGACAAAGCTTCACGCAAACGGTATTGGCTCATGGCCTCTTCAATCTTTACGCGAATTTGATCCAACTCCAACCACAAATTCTTTTCCTTTTCAGTTTCTAATTCAGGATGACGTTTAGGAACTTTGCTTCCACAAAACTTTTGCGTAAGTACAATAGTACGGTTAAAGAAATTACCTAAAATAGCCACCAACTCACTGTTGGTACGGTCTTGAAAATCTTTCCAAGTAAAGTCATTGTCTTTGGTTTCAGGCGCATTGGCTGCTAGCACATAACGCAAAACATCCTGTTGTTCCGGAAACTCCAACAAATATTCGTGTAACCAAACCGCCCAATTGCGTGAAGTAGAAATTTTATCGCCTTCTAAGTTTAAGAATTCATTAGCCGGTACGTTTTCAGGCAAAATAAAATCGCCGTGCATTTTCAACATAGTAGGGAAGATGATGCAATGAAATACGATATTGTCTTTCCCTAAAAAATGCACTAAATGTGTTTTTTCATCACACCAAAATTTTTTCCAATCCGGTGTAAGTTCTTTAGTAGCCGATATATAGCCAATAGGTGCATCAAACCAAACATACAATACTTTTCCTTCGGCATCTGGCAATGGCACCGGTACGCCCCAGTTTAAATCGCGGGTTACGGCACGGGGTTGTAAACCGGCATCAATCCAGCTTTTACATTGCCCATACACATTGGTTTTCCAATCTTTTTTATGCCCTTCTAAAATCCATTCTTTCAACCACGGTTCATATTCGTTTAATGGGATATACCAATGTTTGGTCTTTTTTAAAACCAAAGGTTTATCACTAATCGTACTTCTTGGGTTAATTAAATCGCGCGGATTAAGTGTACTGCCGCATTTTTCACACTGATCGCCATAAGCACGTTCATTGCCGCATTTCGGACAAGTACCCATGATATACCGATCGGCTAAAAACATGTTTTGCTCGGCATCATAAAATTGTTCTTCTTCTTTTTCAATAAACAAACCCTTGTCGTATAAATTGGTAAAGAATTCAGATGCAGTTTGCTTATGTACTTCGCTGGTTGTGCGCGAGAAATTATCGAACGAAATACCGAATTGATACAATGCCTTGTCAATTATTTCGTGGTATTTATCGGCAACGGCTTGCGGGGTAGTATGTTCTTTGCGTGCGGCTATGGTAATAGGCACTCCGTGTTCATCGGTTCCGCAGATAAAGGCTACTTCATGCCCTTGCATACGTCTGAAACGGGCATAAATATCAGCCGGCAAATGACATCCGGCTAAATGTCCGATATGAATAGGCCCATTTGCATAAGGCAGGGCTGCAGTAATTAAATAGCGTTGTTTTTCGACTGACATGTATCGTTCTTTTTTATTCGAAGCGCAAAAATAAGCAAATGACTTGCTTTTAAGCCTGAAATGCCCGATTATTTCGAATAGTTGATTTGTTATACCTTTGAGCTCTAAAAATACGCAACATGTCGATTTGGAAATACGAATTAGAACCCGGCGAAATAACGCGCTTGTACATGACCGATAATATGATAGGTTTATTGGGAATAGTTTGCACCGAAATTGGTCCCGATTATATAAAAGCCACTATGCCTGTTGATGACAGAACCAAACAAAGTGCGGGTTTATTGCATGGCGGCGCCAATGTTACCCTGGCAGAAAGCATAGGCAGTTTAGCGGCTAACTTTTGTGTGGATCAAAGTACGCATTATGCAGTTGGTTTAGAAATTAACGCCAATCATATACGTGCCAAACACCAGGGGGAAGTTACCGGTACTGCACGACCTATTCATTTAGGCAGAATGACACAAATTTGGGAGATTAAAATATGCGACGAACAAGATCAGCTCCTGTGTATTGTGAGACATACGGTTGCGGTTTTACCAAAATCAGAAGCCGACAAAATGCATTTTAAATGGGCGCTGAAAAGTAAGATTAAAAATTAATTGTATAAATAGTGGTATCAAAGGCAGGGCAGTAAATGGTTTGTTTAAAGTCGAGCCAAAATCAGTCTTTGCTCACCGACATCTTCAACTTACGTTACTTGAGGCAATTGTTTTCAAAATGGAATTTGCGTTAACTTCAATGTCGGAGGTCAAACTCCGACATTGGCTTTCGTTTTCAGAAATAACAACTTATTAGCTCAACAATTAGCGGATAAACAAATTTTGTAATGGCATTAGATGTATGTTAAATAACGTGTAGCCGAAAGGTCGGTGTTTGCTCACCGGCTTTTTAATCTAACCAATAGCAAACTACCGCTCCGATAATTGAGGCACTTGAAGCCAAAAAAGTTGTTTTACCTCATGTTTTTCATTCAATGGCGCATGTTCACCTTTCAATGCCGCATGTTTGCCTTTCATTGAGGTATGTTTACCTTTCAATGTCGCATAACCAGCATTCGGAACGGCATAACACGCATTCGGAACGATATGACACTCGTTCAAAACCATATGACACACGTTCAAAACTAAATGACAAGCAATTAGAGCCATATGACACGGATTCAGAACCATATGACACACATTCGAAGCCATATGACACTAATTTTCTAGCACATAACACGCATGTTCTGCGATATGACCAGCATGTTCTGCCATATGACACGCATGTTTTGCGATATGACCAACATGTTCTGCGATATGACCAGCATGTTCTGTGATATGACCGGCATGTTCTGCAATATGACCATCATGTTCTGCGATATGACACGCATGTTTTGCGATATGACACGCATGCAGAACGGTATAACACCCTTTCGTAAAAGTACAAACTTGATTCGGAGCTTAAATGCTAACTCAGGCATTCAGTTTTGCAACAGCATCCCATAATACGATGCCCAACGCAACCGATATATTAATAGAATGCTTGGTTCCCCATTGCGGAATTTCAATACAGCCATCACATTCCTTTAATACCGCTTCATCAACCCCCCCAACTTCACTTCCAAACACAAAGGCAATTTTATCCTGTGGCTTAAAATCTTGTAAATAAACATGCGGCAATGCTTGTTCTATGGCAAATACTTGATAACCTTGCTGCTTCAATTCTTCAATCGCAGCAATAGTTGTGGGTAAATAACTCCAATCTACCGATTCAGTTGCTCCCAATGCCGTTTTATAGATATCGCGATGCGGCGGAGTAGGGGTGTACCCACATAAATAAAGTCGACTGATCTTAAACGCATCGCAAGTCCGAAAGGCCGAACCCACATTGTGAAAACTGCGAATATTGTCTAATACCACCACCAAGGGATGCTTCTCGCTGCTTTTAAAGTCAGCTACTGTTAAGCGGTTTAAGTCGTCGTTTAATGTCTTTTCCATAGCAAAATTTACGCGTGCAAAATCAACTTTTTTTATGCAATCTTAAAATATTTCAAGGCTTTTATACAAAAAAAGGCGCTTCAGGTACTTTTTCCACAATCACTTAAAATATTTCTACTTGCAGGTAGTTTTGCTTTTCTAACTTTGTGCCTTCATGAATTATTTAGACGAATTAAATCCCGAACAACGGAAGGCGGTTGAATGTATTAACGGACCTGTAATGATTATTGCCGGTGCCGGTTCCGGAAAAACACGTGTATTAACCTATCGTATTGCTCACATGATTAATTGCGGCATCGATAGCTTTAATATTTTAGCCTTAACTTTTACCAATAAAGCCGCTCAAGAAATGAAAGAGCGGATACAACACATAGCCGGAAATGAAGCGCGTAACCTGTGGATGGGCACTTTTCACAGTGTGTTTGCACGTATACTTCGCATCGAAGCCGAAAAAATAGGTTACCCAACCAACTTCACCATCTACGATACCGATGATGCTAAAAGCTTAATCAAAAACCTCGTTAAAGAAAATAACCTCAACGACGCTATTTATAAACCTAATGTAGTGCTCAACCGCATTTCATCGGCTAAAAACTCCTTAATCAATTGGCAACAATACCAATTAAACCTCGAGTTTGCTACCGAAGACCGCATGAGTCAAAAGCCATTCATGGGCAAATTGTACGAGTTGTATGCAAAACGCTGCTTTCAAAGCGGTGCCATGGATTTCGATGATTTGTTGATGAAAATGCATGAGCTGTTAGAAAAATCGCCGGAAGCCTTGTCGAAATACCAACGCAAGTTTAAATACATCCTCATCGATGAGTTTCAGGATACCAACTTTGCCCAAAACGAGATTATTAAAAAGCTGGCTGCCGTAAATGAAAACATTTGTGTAGTGGGTGATGATGCCCAAAGTATCTACTCGTTTCGTGGAGCCACTATCGCCAATATTCTGCATTTCGAAAAAGAATATCCGGATTTGAATATTTTCAAACTCGAACAAAATTACCGCAGTACCCAACACATCGTAAAAGCAGCAAACGAAGTTATTTCGAATAACCGTGCACAGTTGCCCAAAGAAATCTGGACCGAAAATCACAATGGTGAAAAAATAAAAGTCATTCAAACTGCCACCGATAACGAC
>JAHEYX010000079.1 GCA_023251415.1 Chitinophagales bacterium | reverse complement strand
CCCAAACCCCTTGACGAGTTGGCATAAATAAACGGCTGCTGGCTAATGAATCAGCTGTTGATGAATAAGGAGGTAATTTTTCCCATAAATACATACGGGTAACAAAGAAACCACCTTCATCCGGGTTATCATTATTATCATTATCAATATGCGAATCCAGCATACCGGTAAAGCTAATTCCACCATTAAGTGAACGAGCTAAAGGTTTGTCTGTTGAGTTATCGCCGTAAGTTGAGGCAAAAATTGCTTTCGGATTAATATGAGAGATAGCACATTGGTAACCATCACCGCCTTTCACTTTAGCATAGTAAGTTGGCACTATTCCGCTGTAATCGTTATACATAGAGCCATTGTCTTGTGCACCGCCTATTACATCGCCTGTAATACCGGCACCCATACCATACATTTGTGTAATACCTAAACCTTTATTACGACTATGGAAAGTAGGTGAACCGCTATTAGCATTGCTACAAACAAAAACACCACCATCAGTTCCGGTGTAGAATATGTCCGGATTTGTTTGGCTGAAAAGGATTACATGGTGATCAGCATGGATATAATTGGCGCTGGCTTCGCTATAATTCCATGCAGAAGGTTTAGACCATCCGGTATTGTTGTATTGCCATAAATCCAACCCACCAACAAATAATAAGTCTTTATTAGCCGGTGAAACAGCAATACTCATTGAATAGTAGTATTGATTGAACGGATTAAATGATGCAGAACCATTCGGTCCAATTTGAGACCAAGTTACACCACCGTCTGTTGATTTATAAACGCCTGCAGTTGAAGCTGTTGAATTGGAATAGGCTGCGCCGCAGTAGATGTAATTTGGATCTTGTGGTGCAAAGCTGAATTTCGCACGATTAAAGCCGACTGCATTATTAATAATATGTGAGGTGAAGGTAACACCATGGTCAACTGAAGTATAAGCAGCTTTGGCAGTAGAAGATGTACCGCCTAAAAACGCTACAACATTACCATTTGAGGCAACTTTAACATCGGTACACCAATTGGAAGCAGTTACACCGTTTGGATGTGTGAATGCTGTACCACCATTAACAGATTTGTATAATCCTTTCCAAGTAGCAACATATACCAAATCATTATCTGCATTATCACAAGCGATAGCATCAACGTATTGCCATTGCGTAGCAGAACCGGAAGGAGTTGTAGTAGCTAAATGGGCAAATGTAACCCCACCGTCAGTTGATTTATAAACGCCATATCCTGGAAAACCTAAACCACCTACAACACCGCCATTTGAAATAAATACTTCAGAAGAACCTACTAATTCGCCGGTACCCATGTAGATATCGCCATTAGCAGATTGAGCCAAAGCTGTTACGCACATATTTGCTAATTGATCGCATTGGCTGTGTTTATTCCAAGTATAACCGGCATCATGACTTTCCCATAATCCGCCACTCACGCCACCGCAAAGCATATGATTAGCGTTGTTTTTATCGATTAATATTGAACGAACGCGACCTCCAATATTAGTAGGACCAAGTGAAGTCCACTTTAAACCAAGTGATTTAGCACCAGATTTAGCAACTTTAAAAGCATTGTATTGAGCTAAGGTATTGTAATAATCTGCTTCTTCCATTTTTCCGGTATTGATGTTTTTATGCATCATATGCCAAAATTGAGCAGCTTGCGAAATTTCCTCGCGTTCATCATTTTCATTTTCAACTGAATTCTTCATTGAAATGCCAATAAAACCGGCAAATGCAATCAGTGCTAACACAAAAGGAAATAGAATTTTTTTCATTTTATTTAGAAATTAGTTTAAGCAACAAAGCTAATTATTTTGTCTTAAATTTCAATTGAAATGGCAATTTGTTTTAGAATTTGCCCGGAGTAATGTCTTCAACTTGTTCTTTTTATTAATTTCCAAAAAGGAAGCAATCAAAAGCCGAGTTTGAAGTACTATGTATAAGTAAGACGTTAAGCTTAGTTAAACAGTTGCATAGCTTAAAATAAATAGCCAATGCGTAATCGAGGTGCGAAAATAAAAAACGAATTTGCAAAAACGGCCAATTCGGAATTTGAAAAATACTTGCCGATAAGTTGAGGTGAGTAGTATGGAAATGTCTCGAAGAAATGCGTATAATATTTTGCATCATAGTAGAGGTTATAGTTATTATATTGGAGTGAACTAACTGAAGTCACATTTCTCAAACAAAAGCCAGTAATTAGACTTGGTGTTAAGGTTAATTGGTCAGTTAACATGTATTCTTTCCCGAATTCAACTGTATTGGACACCGCAACAATTTTGTACTTAAATTCAAAAGAAGGCGGTGTAGCTGCCAATTTATAAGGCAAATCTTCGGGCTTAATCTCAAAATTTAAGTTGCTGCTTCCATTAAATATGGTCCAGTTATAGGACCAAAAATAACCGGCCGGAAGGTTCACATTGGCATATTTACTTGAAAAGATCAGGCCAAGTGTGAGCTCATTTCCTTTAATGATTGAACTTTTATTCAAAACCAATGGTTCAGCATAATAATAACCCATTTGCGATTGAAAATTGCTGTTAAAGTGCTCATATCCAAGTGCATTTACAAGGCCTAGTTCGTTAAAATCTTTATTTATTTTAAAGTGACCATATGCCAATGAAATACCAACATGGTTAGTCAATACACGCTTATATTGGAAATTTAGCGTGTTGTAGTATAAACTAAATGGGAGTAAATTGATTTCATTTCTTCTGCCTATGAAGCCAATTTGAGCAAATAATTGAGTGGAAAAAACAAGCATCCCAACTACTATTAAAAGTATTCGATTACTTTGATGCATCTTCACTTGATTTTAAAATGGAATAAGTAGTGGCTTTAAATAATGGTTTTGAAAATTTATAATGGACTATTTCTTCCACAAGCCAATTGCTGTTTTTAGCATTTCCGGGAGAAAAACTATAGTAAGTTACATCAAAAACATATTTCGGAGAGCCCCATAGCAGTCGACTATACATTTCACCGGCGACGGATAGCATTGGAAAGCAAATACAAAGTAACTTTGAAGTATGTGTTCCTAAAACTTTGGTCTTATCAACAAAAGCGGTTACACGCATTACTTCCAAAGATTTAATTTTCTCTGTTTCGAACAAATTCCAAATATCGGGATTCAAAATAAAAATATCAGTATTGCCGGCGTTTACTTTACGGCTGTCTTTTGAACTCCTTCTTAATTGTAAACCTATCGGTAGTTCATCGAATTCATCGGAATACATTTTGGAACAAAAATCTTCATCTGTTTTAGACTTCGTTTTTGCTTTTTTAATTGGTGTTGTGGCGTCATTCTTTTTTCCGGCACTCGCAACGGTATCCACTTTTTTGTCACTTGTTGCATCTTCGTCAATACCATCTTCCTCTTCATTATCATTTGATGCTAAAAAACTGGATATCATGATTTGTTTATAGTTAATTGATTTAGCCAAATTTTCTTTGATTAAATCATTGTAAACAATCATTTCCTTATGAGGGAATTTCTTGGCTAATAATTTTTGCAGCTCCTTTTCATAGATTGGGCCGGTTTGATCTGCATAAATCCGTTGGTTATGGTACCCATAGGAATGGTCTTCCAAAAACCTAAAATCTTGTGTAATAAGTAATTCTTTAGTATTATCAGCCAGTTTAGCATTCAGTTGATCTGCTTTAAGCGCTTCTGCAAAAGCTTTATACGGATAATTGCCGGCGTCTATATATAATTGAAGAAATTTGTTGCGTTTTACTTTATCTTCATTATTGTAAAGCGCAATGCTTAGATAACTTTCAATTATTTTGCGCTTTTCGGCAATTTTAGCAAAATATTTGAAGGCTCCGGCCCAAGTTACAAAAGGGTATTTTGTTGCTGAATCCGACATGATAAGCTTAGTAGCTTTGATGTTTATAAGTTGCGTAGTATCAGGCACCAGAATTTCTAAATTTCCAAGTATGCCATTATCTAGATTAGCATAGGATTCTGATTTGTAGTCATCCGTTAAAAAAGGCTTTTTAGCTAATTTTTTGTTCATGAAAAGTTCACGCCTGATGCTTTCTAACAAATAGTACACATAAGTGTCATTATCCGGGTCAAATAAATAATACGTAAAAGCCTTTTCTGCGCATGCGCGATAATCATTTCTTTCCTTCAAAATAGCCAACACTTCTAATTTTGCCTTTTCTTGCAGTTGTTTAAAGGTTGTTTCACTAATTTGAAAGATTTTAGCTGAATCTGTATTGTATAATCGAACCAATTTTTTGAAAATTCGAAGACGGCGTTTCATGTCCGGGTGTGTAGAAAAAATAATATCTCCTTTATCATCCTTATTGTCGTCTTCTGATTCAACTGTTTCCATTTCATCGGAAGGGTTGCTTTTATTACTCAGTCGATTTTCTTCTTGCTGCAACATATAAAAATTGCCGATGCCTTGATTTAAGTCGTATCCGGCATTGGCAGCAAGCACCGCTCCAAAGCTATCCGCCTGCAATTCGCGTTGGCGATCTGTATATAAATTACTGAGCACCAAATCTCTATTGTGATTACGTTTGTTTTTTGTGGTTGCCTTCATCATTGCCAAATAAGACGAACTTAAATGGCTTTTTAAATAATGTGACATTTCATGTCCAAGAATGGCAGCTAATGCAGCTTCGTTTTTAGCACTTGCAATTAATCCGACATTAATATAAAATGAACCGTCGTGTATACAAAAGGCATTAATATCTGCACTCCTTTTTGGATAGGCTATCAGCGGCTTTTTTTTATATTTTTCGCCGGCCAACAACTGTATCATTTTATTTAAATAGTTTTCCATTTCTGTCCATCCGATATACATTTCTCCGGAATAAAATGCATCAGCCTTTGCATAGCTCATGTCTTCAGCATAGCGTTTATATTGAGCAAGTGTATACCCCTTTAACGGTTTACGGTTCATCATTTTATTGAAATCCGCTAATGGGTTAAACAGGTACTTGTCCGGAATTACTTTTGGAAAAACGTAGGCTTTTAATTGAAGCGGAGTTTGTGAATAAGATGCAGAAACTCCTATTAACAAAAGTATAGTGGCTATAACAGCTAATTGAATTCGCATGATGGATAACTATGATTCCGGTTAAGGAGTATGGTATTATTTGGAAACAAAATAAAAATAATTTAATTATTCTACTAACTATTTTAAAATAATTGATTTGCAACAACTAACACGATTTAATTTCTTAAAAACTAGTTTTACAGAAGTCATTTCAGATTTGAAATTTTCTTCTACCTTTGCACATGGCACTTAAAATTTCAAAATTCGCAGAGGAGGGTTTTACATTTGATGATGTATTATTAGTACCCGCCTATTCAGAAGTATTACCAAGAGAAGTAAACATTGCTTCTCAATTAACTTCCGGTATTACCCTTAATGTTCCAATCATATCAGCTGCAATGGATACCGTAACTGAATCGGCAATGGCAATTGCGATTGCTCGTTTGGGTGGTATGGGTATGATTCATAAAAACATGAGCATTCAAAGTCAGGCAGATCAAGTACGGAAAGTAAAACGCTCCGAGAGCGGAATGATCATAGATCCTGTTACCTTAAAGGAAACTGCAACCATAGCTGATGCGCTAAAATTAATGCGGGAAAATAGAATTGGTGGAATTCCTATTGTTAATGACGCGTTTCATTTGGTAGGTATTTTGACAAATCGTGATTTGCGTTTTGAAAGAAAGTACAGTCGACCGATTAAAGAAGTAATGACCAGCACGAATTTAATTACTGCCCCTGAGGGAACTGAATTGAAAAATGCTGAAAAGATTTTAATGAAATATAAAGTCGAGAAATTGCCGGTAGTTAATAAACAAGGAAAGTTAGTCGGATTGATTACTTACAAAGACATACAACGTTTGAGTAGTCATCCCAATTCTAGTAAAGATATTCATGGGCGCTTATTAGTAGGAGCGGCAGTTGGCATTACCAAAGATACTTTGGAGCGTGTTAGTGCATTAGTTCATGAAGGAGTGGATGCTATAACTATTGATACTGCACATGGGCACAGTAAGGGTGTTTTAGATATGGTAAAATTGGTTAGAAAAACATATCCTAAACTTCAATTAATTGCCGGAAATATTGCAACCGGTGAAGGCGCACTTGCATTAGCTAAAGCCGGAGCGAATGCTGTGAAAGTTGGTATTGGTCCCGGAAGCATTTGTACTACTCGAATTGTTGCAGGTACAGGTGTTCCACAATTAACTGCAATCTATGATGCAAAACAAGCTTTAAAAAACACTGCGGTTAAAGTGATTGCTGACGGCGGTATTCGATACACCGGAGATGTAGTAAAAGCTATTGCTGCAGGTGCTGATATAGTAATGGCCGGAAGCATTTTTGCAGGCACTGAAGAATCGCCGGGTGAGACCATTATCTATGAAGGACGTAAATTCAAATCGTATCGTGGTATGGGATCATTAGAAGCCATGCAAGACGGTAGTAAAGATCGTTATTTTCAAGACGTGGAAGATGATGTTAAGAAGCTCGTGCCTGAAGGAATCGTTGGTCGTGTTCCGTTTAAAGGTACTATGGATGAGATCATGATTCAATATATTGGTGGCTTACGTGCGGGTATGGGATATTGTGGAGCTAAAAATATAGCTGCATTACAGAAAGCAAAGTTTGTTAAAATTACCGGAGCCGGAGTAAAAGAAAGTCATGCACATGATGTAGTGATTACTAAAGAAGCTCCGAATTACTCGAGATAAACGAATACTTGTTTGCTTTCCTTTACAACACCAAAAGCCTACTCGGATAATATTAAATCGATTTAATTACAGCACCTTCCCCATACATTTGACTTTTGTATTTCAAAGAAGGCGAACTAATAAAATCTCCCAATCCTAGTTTATTCCATTTGGCGTCAACTGTGGCAATGGTGGCGTCATCATGTGTTAAGATATTTGGCCAATCTCGATCGAAATGGTCTAATGCTTTGGTTTTAGTAGTTCCGTCAACAATCAGTATTTGGTTCAAAATATAACTGTCGCGTCTAGCATCTGCATTATTACATGCGCGCCAAAGTACATCAGCAATTATTGAACAATCGATAGATGAATCCACAAAAATAAATGCTTTAGCGGCGCGTAATTCCGGCAAAGCTATTAGTTCATCACTTAAAGATTTTATATGCTGTTCTTTATTTTTGGTAACTCCAAATACAACTACATCAATATTATCCATAATGAGATCAGCATGTATGGCTGTTATTGCTGGAAACTTCGTTATAAGGTCCATTTTTTGTGTTGAGCTGAGTTGAAAGCGTTTACCTCTATTATGTGGTTGAACGCTCACTTCTTCCGGAAATTTGCGTGTTCCATCAATACACATTTTTCCTCCAAACCCCATTTTATTACAGCTGTGATCCAATACATCCATTGGTCCTTGGCTAAAGTAAATATCTGCTGCAGGATTACAATTTTGATTAACATACTGGGCAACGGCCTTATAATCGTGTATATCAACTGCTCCATCAACAACAACCAGTATTTTATTAAACATCATTTGACCGGCACCCCACATGGCATTCATAACTTTCTGTGCTTGGCCCGGGTAATCCTTTTTTATTTTAACGATTGTTAAATTATGAAACACCCCTTCCATAGGCAATTCCATGTCTTCAATTTCAGGGATCATGGTCATTTTAATTGGGGCTAAAAAAATACGTTCTGTGGCCTTTCCTATCCAAGCATCTTCTTGAGGTGGAATCCCGACGATAGTAGCCGGATAAACAGCATTTTTACGATGCGTAATGCAAGTAATATGGAATTTCGGATACCAATCAGCCAACGAATAATAACCGGTATGGTCGCCAAATGGTCCTTCCCAAATTAAATCTTCATGCGGATCCACATAACCTTCAATAATAATATCAGCATCGGCCGGTACTTGTATTTCGGGTTGCGTTATACAGTTCACCAGCTCTACCTTTTTCTTACGCAGAAAACCGGCCAACATATATTCGTCCACATTGTCGGGTAATGGAGCGGTTGCCGCATAAGTATACACCGGGTCACCACCAAGTGCCACTGCAACAGGCATACGTTTACCCATGGCTTTGTATTCGTTATAATGTCGCGCACTAACTTTATGCTTGTGCCAATGCATTGCAGTTAATTGGGGGCCAAATACCTGCATACGGTACATGCCAACATTTCGCACTTTTGTATGCGGGTCTTTGGTGTGTATAATTGGCAAAGTAATAAATGGTCCACCGTCTTGCGGCCAACACTTCAGAACGGGAAATTTGGTGAGGTCAGGATCGCTGTTAATGACTTCTTGACAAGCACCGGTTCCCTTTTTAACTTTAGGCATCCACGAAGCTATTTGACCCAGTTTAGGTAAGAGTTTTAACTTATCAAGAATATTTTCTTGAGGTTTCATTAGTGATTTAAACAGCTCTTCCATATGTGCTTTTATGTCATCTAATTCATTAACTCCTAAAGCCAAGCACATTCTTTTATAATTACCCATGGCGTTAATAAGTACCGGAAAATCGTAGCCCGTATTTTCAAAAAGCAAAGCCTTGTTATTTCCTGACTTTGAAATTCGATCCGTAATTTCAGCTATTTCCAATTCAGGATTAACATATTCTTTTATTCGAATTAACTCGTTATGTTGATCTAAGACTTCAATAAAGTGTTGCAAGTTTTTGTACATGGCGTTCAATTAATCGTGGTAAAGTTAATAAGAAGCTGCAAGTGTTCTCACAAAAACAAAAGGTAAGGCAAATTGTTTGAATCGCATCCTCCTAATTCAAGCTGAAATTTTTGAATTAAAAAGGTATTTTCGTAGCTCAAACCATCACCATTATAATTATCTACACAATGAAATCAGTAGTGTTTTTTTTACTTCTTTTTTGTTACATAAATCAAAGTTTCGGACAATCTGCTTCTGCTTTGTGTGCATCCAACAAACAGCAACAATTGCATAAAAAACCGGTTGCCAATGCCAAATCAATGGCATCGATGAATGATTATGATATCAACTATGTGAAGTTGGATATAGCCATGGATCCCTATTCTACAGCTATTAGCGGAAATGCACTCATCAAAGCAAAAGTGCTTGCAAATGCGCTGTCACTTTTTGTTTTTGAACTTACTTCCGTCTTAAATGTTGATTCGGTATTAATTAATAATCAAAATTTGCCTTTTACAGTTGTTGGCAATACACGTGAGGTAAGTATACCTACAAGTATTCCGCATACTGCGAATTTTACTGCGCAAATATTTTATCACGGAAACAGTGGAACAGGCGGTGGAACTTCTCTTGGTGCAGGAATCAACAGTACTTTTTCACCTTCTTGGGGAAATGCTGTTTCATACACCATGAGTGAATCATATGGTGCTTATTTATGGTGGCCTTGCAAACAAAGTTTACACGATAAAATAGATTCTTCGGATGTCTGGGTAACCGTTCCGGATAGTTGCAAAGCAGGTTCTAATGGTTTATTGCAACAAGTTACTTTATTGCCGGGCAACAAAGCACGATTTGAGTGGAAAAACAGCAACCCGATTGATTATTACTTAATTTCAGTTGCTGTAGCAAAGTATATTGATTATTCCATTTATGCTCATCCTATCGGAACTAATGATTCTGTATTGATACAAAATTATGTATACGACAATCCTAATACTTTACCGTTTTTTAAGGCTAATATTGATCAAACCGCACAAATTTTAGAATATTTTACGACCGTATTTGGCCCCTATCCATTTATGAATGAAAAGTATGGCCATTGCATGGCACCGCTTGGTGGTGGAATGGAACATCAAACCATGACAAGCATTGGCTCATTTGGATCGGTAGCTGTAATAGCGCATGAATTAGCCCACCAATGGTTTGGAGATCATGTAACGTGCGGTACCTGGAGAGATATTTGGAACAATGAAGGTTTTGCGGCTTATTCGGAATATTTATATGAGAATCATTTTAATGGTGCCGCAGCAGCCTTACAACAAATGAATACGGTTCATTCAAGTGTATTATCCAGTCCTGCCGGCAGTGTGTATGTGGATGATACCACCAATGAAAATCGGATTTTCAATACCCGATTAACTTATGATAAAGGTTCAGCAATCATTCATTCCTTGCGCTATGTAATGAATGATGATTCAATATTTTTCTTAACATTAAATAATTATAAAAATCAATACGCTTATTCCGTTGCAGTTGGAATGGATATTAAAGCACTTGCTGAAAATACAAGTGGATTAAACTTAACTGACTTCTTTAATCAATGGTATTTTGGAGAAGGTTTTCCTACGCTTGGTGGTTCTTTTAATCAGAATGGAAATCAAGTTGCATTGATT
>JAHEYX010000409.1 GCA_023251415.1 Chitinophagales bacterium | reverse complement strand
TTACATCGTTAGTATATGATAATGGCAGTAATGTAGGGGTTAATACGAATGCTCCAAATGCAACGTTCGACGTATTAGCTACCGGTGGTAAAGAAGTAATGTTAGGTGGCGGAGCTACAACCGGTTCAGAAATTAAATTTGCTTATAATGGTATTCAACATTTTTCCATATATAACAGTGGGAATAATAAATTAACCATTGCTCAAACCAGTAGCAATATTAGTCCAAACCAAGCCGGTACAGCCTTAATGACTGTTGATGGAAGTGGTAACGTGAATATTCCGGTATTAGCAGTTTCAGCAGGCGTTTATACCGATGCTTCCAAAAATTTAACTACAACAGCTCCAACCAGTGGTAATTTGGGTTATTGGACGCGCAGCTCAACAAACCTTTACAATACCACTTTAACAGATAAGGTAGGTATCGGAACCAATGCTCCGGCTTCATTATTTAGTGTAAACGGTAAAGCACAGTTTGGCGACAACAACTTAACCAATAATGATACAAATGATGATGTTTATGTAGAAAAAAACGGCAACTATACACAAGTTCATTTATATAATACAGATGGTGTAAGTACCGACATTAATGCTTATTTATCGATGAACAGAACCGGTGCAGGCAATGGATCAGGCAATGCTAATCCGGGGTTGAATTTATGGACTTCAAGTGCACATCCTATTCGTTTTGCGACGAATGCAGCCGAACGTATGGTTATTACAGCAGCAGGAAATATCGGTGTTGGAAATACGAATCCATTTGCAGCTTTTCAAGTGAATCATAATGCGGTACCCCCATCATCAGGTAATATTACCGGAGGCCTGGCTGTTTCAAATGGATCAACCGGCGTATCAATAAACATGGGTGTATTTGATGGTGCAACAAAATATTCGTGGATACAATCGGCCTATGTGAACAATGCAGGTACGACTCAAAGTTTAGCCCTTAACCCGATTGGAGGCAATGTTGGTATTAACACGACAACACCTGGGCTGGCTTTGACGATAGCAGGTGGTAGTAACGTTTTTGGAGTGGATAATACTGCTTGTTTTTTAGCTAAAAATTCAAGTGGATCGTACGAAGGCTATATTTGGCCGCGTTGGAGCGATAATGTTATGTACATGAATTTTGGCTCTGCCGGTTTAAACATTCGCAATAATGCTTCTACCAACGTCATGTTCATGAGCAATTCCGGTAATATTGGTATCAATAATACAAACCCCACTACAGCTCGCTTAGTTATTACCGGTTCTTCAACTGCTGAAGGTATTGATTTGGCTTCGTCTGATCAATATGCAAATTTTCGTGTGCTTAGAAACAGTCTTAATGCGGCAGATAAAGATATGTTTATTGGCTATGGAAGTGGGGCTACCAGTGCATTACATTTATATACCAATAATTTTGAAGGGATGACCATGAGAAACTATTGTGTTGGTGTTTGGAATGCAAATCCGACCGGATTTTATCCATTAGAAGTATTAGGAACTATTTATTGTAATGGACTTTTTAATGCTTCTGATATTCGTTTTAAGAAGAATATTCAGCCATTAAGTAACAGTTTAACTAAGGTATTGCAAATGCAAGGGGTTTCATATAATTGGAAAACAGAAGAATTTCCGGAAAGACATTTTACAAATGATCAGCAAATTGGTTTTATTGCGCAAGACTTGGAAAAAATTTGCCCAGATATGGTTAAAACGGATTCAATTAGCGGTTATAAGGGTGTTAATTACAATCAATTTGCTCCAATTTTAGTTGAAGCAATAAAAGAGCAACAAAAAACGATTGATCAACAACGTGATTCGATCAATGCTTTACAAACAAATAATGCAGCTACTACTAAAGAATTACTGGATTTAAAAGCAACACTTGCTGCCTTACAAGCTCAAATGAATGCTATTTTGACTAACAGTAATTCTGCGAAATAATTTTCATCGTACCTACTAACTCAATTAAATTGCTGTACCATGAAATTATTTACTTTTTTTACTGCCCTGGTGTTTGTCGGAATAACTACTATTTCTGTAAATGCACAAGATCTATTTCTACTTCGCGATACCATTACTGTTCAATCAGGTGCTCAAATTTATATTCAAGGAAGTTTACATGCGTTAACCAATGCTTCGATTGTAAATAATGGACAAATTGTTATTGATGCCGATGCTAGTCCGGGTGGAGAAGACTTAACCAACGATGCTGCTGCTGCATTATTTAATACGGCCGGAACAGGCTCTCTATTATTTACTTCTTCCGGCGCACAACAAGTTAACGGAACATTTGTTTCAACGATTCCAAGTTTAACCTTAAGTGGCTCCTCCTTAAAAACTTTAAGCATTAATACCCGTGTCAGCAATGCCATTGATTTAGGAAATGCGCAATTGGACTTAAACGGTCAAACCTTGTTTATTGATAATGCTGCTGGATCTGCTTTCACCGGTTCGACCGGCTACATTGTTTCTCCGGCAACAGAAAGTGGTGGTCAGGTGGTATGGTCAGTTGGTACTACCACCGGAAACCATACCGTTCCTTTTGGTACAGCTTCAGGTTCCCTCATACCAATTACCTTCAATAATACAACAGGTGATAAAGGGGATATAACCTTTTCAACCTATCCAACTGGCAGTTCGAATTTACCATTACCTACAGGGGT
>JAHEYX010000408.1 GCA_023251415.1 Chitinophagales bacterium | reverse complement strand
TTTTTTCTTGGAATTCCACACCATCAATTAACGAAATGTCACTTTTGTATCATATTCCTTATACCAAAATGAATTAATGCATCCCAAGGATATTACATCGTTATAACAAACATCGCCAAACACACATGCGACCCGGCCTGCTTGCCCGCCAACCATAATATAAAAAATAAAAGATTGGAGGGTCCGCCGATTGTATTTTGGCGGAGGTCGTACCTAACGTTTACAATATTTACTATAAACATGTAATCCCTACTGGATTATTGAAATCGTCATTTCAAATATAATCGCTAAATGGAATAGTTGAACGTAACTCCTAACTATAAACGGAAAAACGAAACCTACAATTTTGAAATTCCAAATCTACAATTTTGAAGTAGATAAAAGCCTGTTTTTGAAAAACGAAACCTACAATTTTGGAGGAAAATGCCCTCATTTTTGAAAAACGAAACCTACAATTTTGAAAAAAAACTAATTAGGGGTTAAATTGGGTATAAATTCCCCAGTTTAACCCCTAATTAGTTTCATGTTGTTTAGATAGGATAATTGCTAGTTAGTACCTCTATTTTTTCTTTTCTAGTAGTTTTGGATGCATTAACAACCCCTTTTATTTGCATTTGAAACCACCCATTTTTAGTTACATAATTGGTCAAAATCTCACTTGGATAGCTACTAAGCAAAAACTTTCCATTTATGGAGGTCAGTGTTTTTAGCAAGTTTTCATAATCGGCTATTGTATACCCTCCGTAATGTCCTAAATCAGAATTATAGTAAGGTGGGTCAATGTAATGGAATGTGTCAATTGAATCCCTAGTTTTAATTACATGAATGGCATCGTGGCACTCTACTGTTGTATTCTCCAGTCTTTGGCTTAATTCTTCAATAAATTGGTATTTCTTATTTTGAATTTTAATTGCCATGCAATTCTTACTTGCCGTACCGGCATCATATCCCCAAGAAGCAGCCAATTGGCCAGCGAAGCCCTGAGTTGACAATACCCATAGCGCCCAAGCTCGCTCAACTTTATTAAAATGCTCTGAATTGCTATAAATCAACCATGCTTTTTGATGTGTTTTGCGACTATGAAGTGTTTGACTTACTAGTTGTTTTAAGGCTTTAAAATCTGACTTTAGAATAGCGTAAAAATTGACAATTTCACCGTTTTTGTCATTAATTACTTCTAATGGAGCTTTTGGCTTCAAGAAGTATATTGCTCCTCCGCCAATGAATGCTTCAGTATAGATTTTATGATCTGGAATTAGTGGCAAAATATGCTTTGCCATCATCTGCTTGCCGCCATAATAGGTTATCGGCGTTTTTACTTGAGTTGTTGATTTTGCTTTTTTCATATCGTGTTTTTTTTGAAATGTGACAAACTAATCCATGCAATTACATGGTGAGGCCATTTAACTGTAGTTAAACGCTATTTAAATGCCATTAAATTGGCTAATAATTACAAATAAAACGAAACACCAGTTAGATCAATATAGTCATTCACTGCCAGTATTGATTGACTAGTCTTTATTAATGTGTTTGTTCCGTTGAAATATACTGATACAGTAACGGAAGCGCTTGAATTTGTATTTATCGGACATGTAAAATTTTTATCCCCATTAACCAATGAAAAAGTTGAAGGGAAGATAAATATATCATTATTTGAAGCGAATGTTTTTTTTACTCGACCTCTTAAACGAACTAAGCCAAGTTGATCAACACTGAACGCAACCGGGTATGATGTGTTAAAATGAGTCCATCCACTGAAGAAGCTGGGTTGGCCTGTTGTACCGATAACATTCCATGTAGGTGGAGTATTTATTAGGTAATTTGACGCATTAAATCCCAAGGCATTGGCCATAACAGCCTGAAATGATTGCATAGTTGAAGCTAAGGCATCACTTGGGTTTGATGGTGATGAAGCTGCATACATGGTGATTGTACGTTGTGCATGCACATACTTGTTAATACCGCTATAATTAGGAATCGGATTATTAGCCGCATAATTTGCATTTATTGTAATATACACATTTGCGCCACCAGTAGGATAAAGCTGCACTGGAAAATCAAATATTTCATCGTTCCATAATATTTGGCCATCCGAAAGTTGAACACCCCCTGTAACTACAGTAGGCTGTACTCCCCATAATATTATTGGTGCGCTATTGCTATTGGTTAATGAACGTGTTATTCCTTTTCCAACTTGTAATATTGCATCTTGTAGCCAGTTTAAGTCCTGATTACTACGTGCATGACCCCCTGTAGGTAAATATAGTGTTTTCATGTTAAATGTTAAATGTTTTGAATTGTAATATTGAATTGTTTGCCGGCCGGTCTCCACATATTGAGAGCTGCGGTTATATCAGCTATATTAGTACTGAACTCAACAGGAACTATAACAGTGTATTGCGGCATGGGATTACGCTCATTTAGGTTCCAAGTATAGGACTGCTGTCCAGTTGGTACTGTTTCGTTTAGGTTAAAATCAAAATCATTTAATGATTTTATAGGCTCACCAATGTACTTATCCATTGAAGAAGGATAATTATCGAAATTGTCCAAAATGTGAAAATTATAACCAAGGGTTGGTACCCAATTTACCTGTAGATAGTTCAATAAATCAGCAGTACTAATATTGGTAGATAACAATAAGGTTATTTCAGCCTTGA
>JAHEYX010000407.1 GCA_023251415.1 Chitinophagales bacterium | reverse complement strand
AAATAATCAGTCCATATAGCGGCGCTATCCATGGCTTTGTATTTCAAACTTTCTTGCCAACCCCAATTTTTCCAACCTTCTTCTATTTCATTGTTACCGCACCACAAAGCTAAACATGGGTGATTGCCAATACGAATTACTTGTTGTGTTACTTCTTCTCGCACATGCGACAAGGTGACTACCGGTGCATTACCGCTTAATGATTCCATGGCAGGTGTTGGTGCACAGGCAAACATAAAGTCTTGCCAAACTAAAATACCTAAGGAATCACACAAGTTAAAAAACGCATCATCGGGGTAAACGCCTCCGCCCCAAACACGTAGCATATTCATACCGGCGGCTTTTGTTTGCAACAATAACCTGCGGTAATCAGCAGGTTTTACGCGTGGTAAAAAAACATCCATCGGTACATAATTTGCACCTTTACAATAAATAGCTTTGTTGTTTAATTTAAAATAAAAGCTTGTACCGATACTGTCCTTTTCTTGAATCAATTGCACCGTTCGAAATCCTGTTTTCAAAGGGATTTCATCGTAAGTTATTTTTTTACGGATATCGTGAAAGCTGAAAACGAAATCTTGCAAATGGGCTTCACCACTGCCATTACACCACCACAATTGCTTTACTTTCTTTTTCAATTGATAATAAATGGTGTTCCATCCGGCAACAATATTTTGTGTGCGATCTAAAAGTACTAAACCGTCTTGCAGTTCGGGATCGTGAATTTGAAAATTTAGCAATTGCGCATGTTCGGCATATACGTTAAACGAACCGGAGGCATAAACTTGATAGGCTTCGGGATTCATGGCATTGCTAAAGGCACGAATGGAATCGGTATGCAATTGCAAATCAGTAACTCGAACTTGACTCCAGGCTACTAATTGCACATTTTTCCAGATACCGCAGGTAACAAAGCGTGGTGCAAAATCCCACCCAAAATGATATTGTGCTTTTCGAACATAAACCCGTTCACCTTCCGGCAAGGTATAGCCGTGTTGCTGTTGGTAAGCGGCTGCTAAAGCTTTTCCGGTGTTCACTGCCGATTGGAAGACGATGCGCAAATGATTGTTTTCGGCTTTCAATAAAGGCTTTACCGCAACAGCCCATTTGCAAAACATATTGTCGGCTTTTAAGATGGATTTTTGGTTTAAAAAAACTTCTGCATAAGTATCCAATCCATCAAACTGTAATTCAATGGTGTTTTGTTGTAACAATTGTTCGGATACATCAAAATTGCAAGAATATTCCCAAGTGCTGGTATCAATCCATTTCAAATCGTTTTCATTAGCGGCATAAAATGGATCAGCTATCAGTTTGTTTTGAAGCAAATCGGTATGAATAGTTCCGGGAACTGTAGCCGGAAAATAGTTCTTTTTAGCAGGCAAGTAAAAATTCCAATGTGCAGTTCCAGAGTTGAGCGATTGAATAATAGGCTGTGCATCAACTGTACAACAATCGCTAAACACCAACAAGACAACAAGCCACAAACGATTCTTCATGAGTTTAAATTTAAAGGCGAAAAATAATTGAATTTGGTGTAAAATGCAGGTTTTTATCAAACGCATTTTAAAGTGGCTTAGCGGCAATATTGCTAAACAATTGGTTGCGTTTGATGAAATGAAAAGCAATAAAACTTTATTATTTGTTCAACGAACTATTTTGTGTGCTTGCTGTTTCTTATTTTCGCAACCACTTTTCAATTATCCTTAAAGCGAAACAACTGTATAACCATGACTTATCCTACCGGCAAACGTGAATTGCATGCTCCAACAGGTTCAACTCTAACTTGTAAAAATTGGGTAACCGAAGCAGCGTATCGAATGATTCAAAACAACTTAGATCCTGCCGTTGCCGAACGTCCCGACGAATTAATTGTGTATGGCGGTCGTGGAAAAGCAGCGCGTAATTGGGAAGCGTTAGATAAAATATTGGCTTGTTTGCGCGATTTAGAAGAAAATCAAACTTTAATCGTTCAAAGCGGTAAGCCGGTTGGGGTATTGCGTTCGCATAAAGATGCACCACGTGTATTAATTGCCAATTCTAATTTGGTTGGAAATTGGGCCAATTGGGATCATTTTACCGAATTGGAAAAGAAAGGTTTGATGATGTACGGTCAAATGACAGCCGGAAGTTGGATTTACATTGGCTCTCAAGGTATTGTTCAAGGCACTTATGAAACATATTTATCCTTAGCTAATCAACATTACAAAGGCACTTTAAAGGGAACCTTGAATGTAACTGCAGGATTAGGTGGAATGGGTGGCGCTCAACCTTTAGCTATAACGATGAACGAAGGGGTTTGTTTAGCCGCTGATGTTGAAGCTTGGCGCATTGAAAAGCGTATTGAAACACGCTATATCGATAAAATGACGCATAGCATTGAGGAAGGGGTGAAATGGGCCTTGGAAGCAAAAGCCAAAGGAGAAGCCCTTTCTATTGGTGTGGTAGCCAATGTGGTAGACTTATTACAATATTTACTCGATCATAATATTACGCCGGATACTTTAACCGATCAAACGTCTGCTCACGATGAATTAATCGGATATTTTCCAGAAGGGTTAAGTGTTGCCGAAGCAAATGCTTTACGTGAAGCTGATCCGGAAACCTATCGCAATAAAAGTTGGGATACCATGGCGAAGCATGTTCAACAAATGTTGGCCTTGCA
>JAHEYX010000406.1 GCA_023251415.1 Chitinophagales bacterium | reverse complement strand
ACGCAGTTTTTTTTTTAGAAGTCGCAGAATTACGTTGTTAAGTTATTTACTCCGCACTATAAATTATTTTCCCTTGGTCGCCACGGTAAAAAAATGTAGTTTCTTTTTTGGTGAATACGATATTTTTGTCGTGCTTAACTTCCAAAGTTTGACTGTCTAACCAACGAGCACTAATAAACTGTCCTTGCCCGGTGAAATAAAATACTGCTCCACCACCCGACTCCCAACTTATTGCTGATCCGGTTTGATCATATACACCGTTTGTATAAAATTCACTGACCTCAACTACTTTATTATTATCCGGTGCTTCCGCTTTAATTAATTCAATTGTGGTGAACTCCACTTTTTGCTTTACCCGAGGTTTTGGTTTTTCTTTTTCTGAGGAGATTTGCGTTAAGAATTTGTCAAGTATAACTTTTCGCTGTTGTAACGTTTTTTCGTCAGCACCAAGTCCTTTCCAAACTTCCAGATCTTTGCCCGTTTCTATAAGCGCTTTTACTTGATTATAAACCGAGGGGTCAAGTGATTTGGTTTCCCATTGCGCCAATGCAAGCGCGAACAAGCAATTGTTCCGATCGTCATAATCGTTAAATTGTTCAGCAAAGTCCTCCTGAATTTGTTTAGAAATAGCGGCAGGATTTAGCCCTTGATTATACAAGTCGAAGAAGCTTTGATAGATATCTTGAAAAGTATCGTTACCAGTAAGTTTGGTGTTCCAGGCTCCCATGCTTAGTTCTATTTATTTTTTAATACTACCTAATTAGCCTAATGGCTTTAAGTTGAATCTGCTTATTGTTCTATCCACTAACCCACTTCAAACAAAAGTAATCGTAACAAGCGAACTTTCAAGTTACTCGATTTTCCGCTTTAACCGAAGCTACCTTGTATTGGTATTTTCGCTTATTAAATAGTTATTTTTTTGTTTTTATTATATGCTAATTCATTTTTAGTCATCTGTGTGATGTGTCTTTTACCATGTTGAGCCAGGAAATAAATGTATTCATATACATCAATCTTACCTAAATTATTTACCGACATGGTTGTCTTGTATAATATTCCTTCACCATTTTTGAGTTCGTCTAAACTAGCTAAACATTGTTTTAATTGCAGCTGTAATTCTTCTTTAACTTCAATTAAAGTTTTTTCACCTTTTGGCTCCATATGCGCAGGTCTAATCCATGTAAATGATTCGTGAAGCCCTACTTCGGTTAACTTATTTCCATTAAAAGTATAAGTTTTCAATTCCTCTTCAAGAACTAGTTTAGAACGATTTTGCAACGCTTTATTTTTCCCTTTGTCTATTAGAATTAATAAAAAGTGATTGGTCAAGGCTATATGTTCCAATATCTCGTCAATGGTCCAACCATTACTTGGCGGCCTAAATTGTCGCACTTCTTCCTCCTTTTCAAACCACAAATCAATTTCACTAAAAGTAGCTATCAAGTATTCTTTAATTGCTGTTATAAAATTTAATTGTTCCATATTTTTCAACTTATATATATTTTGAAGCAAGTCGCAGTACGTTCCCGAACCAAATCTTGCAGCAGTTCAGTGTTCTGTACGCTTACTCATGAAACCAAAAATAAACTAAACAAGTGAACTTTCAAATTATTCGATAGGTGTTGCAATCAAAAACCCAAATTGGCAGACGACCTGTTGTCAACGTTTTATCACTTTGCCTTTTGAAATTACTTTATTATTGTCGTCACTGATTTCGTAAAAATAAATTCCATCTCTTAATTGCGCTGTGTTTAATGTTGTCGAGTTAGTGAAAGTTGTTTGCAAGACTCGCCGTAAGAAAATGTCGTAAAGATTAATTGTTGTTCGTCCAGTGTTTGGATTTGTAAAAGTCAAATTAGCTGAAAATGGATTCGGAAATGCATTAATTACATTGTTTTGTTTTATAGTAGTAATGCCGTTTGTGGTTGCATTACAAGTCAAAGAATCAGTTGAGAGGCAAACCATATCAATGTAATAATAAGCCCCATCACCAAAATAGGAATGGTTGCCTGTTCCTAAATCTGTAATGGTGATATGGGCATCGTCAAAAAAATTCCCAATCACCATATATTGGTATGCAGAATCGGCAATAAATGCAGCATCAATTATATTTATATTTGAATATACGATTGCATGGTTAGAGATGGGTGATGTGTTTTGTTGAAAATATGGGTAACTTGATAATTGCAACCCAATTTTATCTGTTGAATATCTTGCGCTATCTGCTAGATTTACTTTCATGTGAAAATAATATTTCTGTCCAACTATTAATTGTGCTGTTAATTTACAACCAATATACTCCCTATAATTTAAGGTAAAAGGGAAATAAGTTAGTATTCCGCAGTACGCAATTTTATCAAAAGCATGTTGAAAACCGCCAAAATTGAAGGGAACACCAACAACATTATTATTACAACTGTTAAAATAATCTGTTGATGCCCTATATGAAGTCCAGCTTTGTAAGGTCATTTGACCATAAGTAGTAGGACAAGAATCTATTAGTTCAAAACTTGGATTAGGAACCAAATTTTGCCCCCGACTAACTAAGCATGTTAATAAGAAAAATATGGTTATGAGTTTTTTCAAATCACGTCAGTTATCAAGTTAAAAATTGTTTGTTGTATAGTTAAGAAACTTGGAAACCAAAGGTTGCCTGCCTAATGTGGTGCTGGTTTAGAATGCG
>JAHEYX010000405.1 GCA_023251415.1 Chitinophagales bacterium | reverse complement strand
AAAATAAAAAACAAATCACTATTGCTGTTGATTTTCCAGCGTGTTTTCAGTTTTTCAAACATGGGTAGTGGGTTTTAAAATTCCGGGTAAGTATATACAGCCACTGCTGGCATCCATACGTGAACCGGTTATTTGGTGGAGGGTATTGGGCTGCTCTTCATAACGAAGTAAACCTAGAAAAGCAAAAATATAAGCTTCTTTGAATTGTATGAGTAAGGGATCGGGCAGTACTAATTGTACCGGTGTAAGGGCTTGTATACGATGAATCAACGTAGCATTAAATGCTCCACCTCCGGTAACAAGGCAAGTGTTTTCAGCAGTGCCTTTAAGACTATCGGCTACTTGATGCGCAATATGTTCGGTCAATGTAGCCAATGCATCTTGTTCACTCAATTGTGCAAAATTGACTAACGGAATTACAACAGTAGTACTAAAATTATTGGCTAATGATTTGGGTGCTGCTTGTTTGTAAAAAGGCAATTCATCCAAAGCGGCTACGAGTTCTTGATGGACTTGACCTTCAGCCGCTAAATTGCCATTGCTATCATAAGCGAATCCCAACTTATTGGCATAATAATTCAAAACCTGGTTGCAGGGCGCAATGTCAAAGGCTTGAACTGTATTGTGGTCCGTGCAAGTAATATTGCATATTCCGCCTAAATTCAAACAGTAATTATAATGATTAAATAAAAGTAAATCACCAATCGGTACTAGCGGCGCTCCTTCACCACCCAAAGCCACATCTGTACTCCGGAAATCAGCCACAACGGCTACTCCGGTTAAAGCTGCCAATGCAGCCCCATCGCCTATTTGAGCAGTATAGTTTCTTGCCGGATCATGAAAAATAGTATGGCCATGCGAAGCAATGAAATCTACTTTACCCACTAATTCATGTTTGGCAATAAAGTCATTTACCAATGATGCACAATAATGCCCAAAATAAACATGGGTTTGCAAATACGTTAAGGCAGATTGTGTTGGTAAATCTCGTAATCGTGATTCCCAAACTGCTGAATAGGCAAAGGTTTCGGCTTGAAGAAGGGTTCCTTTCCATTGATTAGCCTGTCGTTCAAATCGGCAATAGGCTATATCCAATCCGTCTAACGAACTTCCACTCATCAATCCGATAATATGATAGACCTCTTTTTTCAAAATGTGCTGTTTTCCAATTGTGCTACTTTTTTGCGTAAATCAGCCGGGAACAACAGTTTTGTGCCGCTGTTATAATCATACAATACCAAAACATCTTCAGCTGTTGCTACTAAATCGTTGTCTTCATTAAACAACTGATGCCGAATACCGAAACTGCTGTTTTTGATGAATGTAATATTGGCTTGAATATGCACCTGACCCGGATAATACAAGGGCTGTTTGAATTGAATTGCCGATGAGGCCAATAAAAATCCCTTTTTTTCAGTGGTAAACCAAGCTGCAATGCCCAGTACTTCGGTGTAATGGATGCGTGACGCTTGAACATACTTCATAAAAGCAAGATTGTTCACATGCCCATATAAATCCAATTCACTCCAATCGATACGAAGGGTCAACAGTGGGGGACCGGATGTAGTGGTACGCGTAATCATGGTTTAGAATCCATAAAAAAACAAAAGAACACGCAAAAAACAGCATTTTTTAAACTTTTAATTTTTCAAATCTGCGAGCTAAAATGTCTATTTTATTGGGGTGTTTCTTTATTTTTGCTTTTCTATAAAAAAATAGCCATGGAATTAAAGAACAAAGTACGTATCGTAACGGCAGCATCGCTTTTTGACGGGCATGATGCCGCTATCAATATAATGCGCCGAATTATGCAAAGTAAAGGGGCTGAAGTAATTCATTTGGGGCATAACCGCAGTGCCGCTGAAATAGTAAATTGTACCATACAAGAAGATGCACAAGGCATAGCAATTACCTCTTACCAAGGTGGACATGTCGAGTTTTTTAAATACATGTATGATTTGTTGCGCGAACAACAGTGCGGTCATATCAAAATATTTGGCGGCGGCGGCGGTACTATTCTGCCTACCGAAATTGAAGAATTGCATGCCTATGGAATTAATCGTATTTATTCGCCGGATGATGGTCGTCACATGGGCTTGGAAGGAATGATTGAAGATGTAATTAAACAATGCGATTTTAATACCTTAGAAGTAGCGACAAGTAACGCTAAAACACGTGCGGCTAAAATTGCTGCAAAAGATGCGCACAGCATTGCTCAAGCGATTACTGCTGCTGAAAATCAAATACAACTGGAATTACCGGCTTTAGCTCAAGTGCCGGTATTAGGGATAACCGGAACGGGCGGTGCCGGAAAATCAAGTGTTACCGATGAAATTGTTCGTCGCTTTTTAAACCGCTATACCAATAAAACGATTGCCGTTATATCGGTTGACCCTTCCAAGAAAAAAACGGGAGGTGCTTTATTGGGCGATCGTATTCGTATGAATTCGATTCATAACTCCAGAGCTTATATGCGCTCCTTGGCTACGCGCGACAGTGAGGTTACCTTAAGTGCCCATGTAGCCGAAGCAATTGCTGTTTGCAAAGCGGCCGCCTTCGATTTTATCATTTTGGAAAGCGCCGGTGTTGGTCAAAGTGATGCTTCTATTTTAGAATATGTGAATGTGAGTTTGTATGTAATGACTCCTGAATATGGGGCCGCATCGCAGCTAGAAAAAATCAATAT
>JAHEYX010000404.1 GCA_023251415.1 Chitinophagales bacterium | reverse complement strand
ATTAAACAATTAAACATCGAGCAGCAAACACATCAAACTTATCTGACCCATTTTCAGCAAACAGACCTTACCTATTGGCATTCACAAGTAGCTACTTTATTAAAACAACAACAAACAGACAGCAGTGGCTTAGCCGATCGATTATTGGGTTTTATTTCGTTAGTAAGTTATACGTATACGCAACAAGCCATTCGACAGCAACAATGGTCATTAGTAGAATATTATCTAGCCATTTATGAAAAAGCAGATCCGAGCAATGCAGACTGCGCTTATTTTAATGCACTCTATGCGGCTCATCTAAACGATAAAATAGCTTGGAAAAATCACTTGTTGCAAGCGATAAAATTTGGGTTTACCGACCGCAAAAAAATCGAACAAGAGCTGTTGTTTGGAAGCTTTAAAGGAAGTTTAGAATGGCAACAAATTCTTGAAGCCTTGGCTAAATAATTAGAATAACGGACGTCCCATGTAAAAGTCGATTATTTTCATTTTAAAATAGTAATCGAATTTGGCGTTAATTAAATCGGACTGCCCTTTTGATAAATTGTTTTTAGCCGTATTAAATTCAAGTGCATTAATTACACCGGCATTAAATTTTTTGGTATTGGCTTCAAATGCGGCTTGCAAGGATTCTACATATTTGATGGTAGCCTTGTATTTGGCTTCGGCAGCCAAGCGATTGGCATAAGCTTGAGCAATTTCTTGCTTCAATTGATTTTCGGTTAACTCCATTGTATATTTGGTATACAATAAATTTAAGGTACTTTTTTTGTAATTGGTTTTTGCTTGGTAACCGTTGAAAATAGGTACTGACAAGGACAAGCCTACTGCTTTACCAAAGTTTTGAGACAACTGATCATTAAAACTGATTTTTTCAATTTGCTGTGGGGCAACTAATTGATAAGCGGCACTGGAATAATTGGTACGTAAAGAACCAAACAAACTTAAGGTTGGGAGCATGGACCCTTTACGCAAATCAACATTGCGTTTAGCTACAGCAACACGATATTGTTGAGCCAGAATAACCGGTTGGGCGGTACGGGCGTAATCGTAAATCATTTCAGGTGTTGGTACGAAAGCATCAGCCGTAAATTGTTGCATCACCGTTGAATCCACATCTAATTCATAATTGGTTGGCAATTGCAGCAATTGTAACAGTTTTAAAATAGCCATTCGCTGATTATTCGCGGCATTAACAATATTCAATTCTTCATTGGCTAATTGCGCATCAACATCTTTTAAACTTAATTCGGCAAGGTTTCCGGCTGCTACTAAACGTTCGGTTTGTTGGCGTTGAAGCACCGTCGTTTCCATTTGCTTTTTTGCAGCTCGTAATTGCTCTTCGGTATATAACACATTCAAATAAGCCGAAGTAATATTCATGGCAATATCGTTTTTTGCCTTCAACAAATCGGCCATTGAGGCTTCCAATTCCAAATGATTGACCGCTAATTGATTTTGTTTTTGAAAACCATTAAACACCGTAACCGAAGAAGTTAAACTAAAGCTATTGGCTTGAATTTGTTTATTGGTTACATAAATATTGGTACTGGGATCAACACTGCGACCGAAGTTATAGGAATGACTAAGATCTGCATTAGCAGAGGGTAAAAAACTGTATTTGGATTCGTCGTAAGTTAGTTGCGCATTCTGTGCATTCAAACCGGCTTGTTTAATTTGAATGTTGTTTTCCAAGGCATAATTAATGCACTGGCGCAACGACCAAATGCTTTGGGCGGAAGCTATATTCGAGAAACAAATAAACAGCAAGGAAAGCCGTAATGTGAACTTCATCGTTATTTTTTAACAGAACAAACCTACAAAACGATTTGGAATGATGGGTAAAAATAATTGACAAGGGATGTTTATATGTACTATTAATACTCCAATCAGAAGTATTCTAACTCAAATACTTGTTGAAAGTGATCATGCAATTTTTGATAAACTTCCTCTATAGGTACCGGGCGACCTAATTCCTTTTGAATTGAAGTAACAGCCTTACCTTGAATACCACAGGGAAT
The DNA here is from genome assembly GCA_023251415.1 of Chitinophagales bacterium. GTDB lineage: Bacteria > Bacteroidota > Bacteroidia > Chitinophagales > CAIODY01 > JAHEYX01. The sequence goes on along the minus strand of JAHEYX010000404.1, from coordinate 669 downwards.
AATCAAGTCAAAGTAACTCAAATCCGTATTCACGTTTAAAGCCCAACCGTGCATGGTAACCCAACGGCTGCAGCGCACCCCCATTGCACAAATTTTGCGCGCTTTACCCGGATGATCCGGATCTAACCAAACGCCCGTTTCACCGGCACTTCTTTCCCCTTTTAAACCATATTCGGCTATAGTTTGGATTATCACTTCCTCCAAACAACGCATGTATTTTCCAATATCTGTAAAGAAGTTGTCTAAGTCCAGAATTGGATAGCCTACTGCTTGTTCCGGACCATGAAAGGTAATGTCCCCTCCCCGATTCGTTTGAAAAAATGAAATTTTACGTTCATTGAGTACATCGGTTCCGGCTAAGAGGTGGTTCATCTTTCCGCTTTTACCAAGTGTAAATACGGGATAGTGTTCGCAAAACAACAGATAATTCGGTGTAGTTGCTGCTTGAGCTTCCGGATTTTCCAGTTCTAACTTACGATTAGCGGTTTTAATGCCGATAATTTCGGAGAACAATTGCTCTTGGTAATCCCAAGCCGAACGGTAATCGATTTTGCCCAATAATTCAAATTTAACGCGCCGATTTTGCATGCTGCTTATTTTTGATTATCACGCCACTCGTATACCCACGATGATTGAATCATTTCTAAATGCCCTTCGTTACATTCTTCG
>JAHEYX010000403.1 GCA_023251415.1 Chitinophagales bacterium | reverse complement strand
TTACTAAACCTCGTACTCAAAACCCAAATTCATGAAAGGATCTGTCAAATTTGTTAGTCCCGAAGACACCAAAGACTTTTACAAAATTCTTATTAAGCGTGTCGATAACTACTTTACTACCAATCACATCTCAAAAACGGCTAATGCCACAATGATTTTTAAAACCATCGTGTTGGTTACAGCTTATGTAGTACCTTTTATTCTAATGGTTACACTGCATCCTGATTTTAATATCCAATTGCTATTATGGACTATAATGGGTATTAGTGTAGCCGGAGTTGGAATGAGTGTTATGCACGATGCTAATCACGGGTCGTATTCAAACAACGACACAGTGAATTACATTTTAGGCCATACCTTGAATTTATTAGGTGGTTCGGTGTTCAATTGGAAGTTGCAGCACAATATCTTGCATCATACCTATACCAATATTGTTCATATGGATGATGATATTCAAGACCGCTTGGTATTGAAATTTTCACCTCACACTAAAGTGAAGTTTTATCACAAATTGCAACATTTCTATGCCTTCTTTTTTTATGGTATTCTAACCTTGTACTGGACGGTTGCAAAAGATTTTATTCAGTTTTATCAATTTACACGTGATGGTGTAAACCCTAACTCAGCTAAGCAAAATTGGATTACCTTCTTTCAAATTTTAGCCGTTAAAGTGGTTTATTTCTATGTGGTGTTTTATATACCTATTCATTACTTTGAATTCGCTTTTTGGCAAATTTTAGTAGGTTATTTATTGATGCATTTCTGGGCCGGTTTAATTTTAACTACTATTTTCCAATTGGCTCATACAGTAGAAGGTACAACCCATCCGCTGCCAAGCAATGGTACCATAGAAAACAATTGGGCTATTCATCAATTAAATACTACCGTAAACTTTTCTAGAAAAAACAAATGGTTATCTTGGTATGTAGGTGGATTAAATTTTCAGGTAGAACATCATTTGTTCCCTAAAATATGCCATGTTCATTATCCGGAAATTGCTCCAATAGTAAAAGCTACAGCCGAAGAATACGGAATACCCTATTTAGAAAACCAAAGCTTTGGTGATGCCTTAAATGCTCATATTAAAGCACTTTATCGTTTCGGCCATTTACCAAATATCAATACTGCCATTAGCTAATTCGTTATTCAACTACTTCAAAAAAGCCTGATTCCATAATAGAATCAGGCTTTTTTATTTACAATATTACAGCTACTTCAAACGAAGCTAATGTTGCTTAATACCTTGCCAAATGAAATTGTACGGCATTGGCAATTCTAAATAATAAGCAATGCCTATTGCTGTTTGTAAATGAATTTGCTTAAGAGAAACAGTTTTGGATAATCCCTGTGGTCATAAATAAAAAGCCCCGTTGATTTTTCAACGGGGCTTTATGCTATAGTAAGTTTAAAAGCTTATTTTTTCTGGAACGTTTTAGTTGTAATAACGCTATTTTTAGCGTCAATCAATTTCACAAAGTACATTCCCGGAGTAAGATTTGAAACATTTATTTCGTTCTTATTAGCATTAACAGCATTTAATGTTACCACTTTACTGCCAATTAAATTATAAATTTCGATACGTTTCACGTTATTGTTCGCGTTTAAATCAACCGTAACTGCATCAACTGCAGGGATTGGGAAAATTTTAATTTCAACAGGTGTAATGGTAGCCTTAGCAATTCCATTCACGAAAGCCACATTTACATTAACCATACGCGTAACAACAGTGTTTGCAGAATCACCGGCTACCCAGTAATGGAATGCATAAACTCCTGATCCGTCTTTGCTATGAATATAAACATGGAACATACCGATATTGGTATCACCGGGATTCATAATCAAAGGTGTAGTTGAACCGGCATTTGTTAAATATACATAAGGTGATTTAGCATTGTAACAAGAGGCATTATCACAATTTGTAAAACTCCATTCAGTAGGTCCGCTAACCTTTTGAACAGACCATATTACGTTTTTAGAAGTAGCGTAACCGTTAACAACTGAATCATTCAAATCAATTGAAAAATCAGTACTAAGTCCGTTTGCAAAGGAAGCACTTCCGGCATCAATAAAGGATAAGGTTTGAGCACCGGCTTTTAGTTGAGTGAGGCAAAGTAGGAAAGCCGCAATAAGCGTAAGTCGAATAGTGGTCATAGTTAGATTATTAAAGTAAAATCAATAAGATTCAAAATTAGGGATTTAAAATGAAAAATAAAAAATTATTTTTAGTTAATTTTCTTCCTACAGTTTGGTATTCTTTCTACATTAGCATCCTCAAAAATAAAAATACAAAAACAAATGAAAAAAACATTACAATTTTTGGTGCTTTTATGTGCTGCGCTACCTTTCGCAGTTCAGGCACAGTTGAGTGAAACATTTAACACGGTTTCCTTAACAGCAGTTACAGTAGGTACAGCTACAGTTAATTATGGTGGTTTACCTGCAGGTTGGACGCAAATCAATGCAGATAACTTAACTCCAAACGCCGCTGTATCTTACATGGGTACAAACGCTTGGGCTACTCGTCTAGTTACTTACGCTTCCGGTGCTACTGATACCGTTGCACAAAGTATTTCTTGGTATACACCAGCAGGTACTTCAAATGATTATTTGATTTCTCCTCAAATGACCGGTATTACTGCCAGTACTTATTTAACTTGGAATGGTTTAGCTCCTGATGCTAACTATCCCGAT
>JAHEYX010000078.1 GCA_023251415.1 Chitinophagales bacterium | reverse complement strand
CGATCTACTTCGCGTGAATGCATTCCTGAATAAATAGCTTCAGCAGCTATACCCTTTGCCTTTAGATTTTGAACTTGATCTTTCATTAAGGCTATAAGTGGAGAAATGACGATACATATTCCATCTTTGGCCAATGCGGGTACTTGAAAACAAATGGATTTACCTCCACCGGTTGGTAATAAGGCTAAGGTGTCATTTCCTTCTAAAACAGCTAATATAATCGCCTCTTGTGAAGGTCGAAAATGATCATACCCCCAATAACGTTTTAGTACAGTCGATATTTGTTGCGCCCAATTCACTTATTTCACTTGTCTTTTTAATTCGCTGAACTTTAAAATTAGTATTATTTGGTGAATATACGAATAAAATTAAATTTTTGAAAACAGCGCATACGCACGCCACTAAAATTGTTTTGGTTATAATTGAATTTGCTTCCATTTACCACTGCGTAGGTACAATAAGCATATTATTCCTAATGTTGTCCAATAGACCGTTTCAGAAAGCCAAGCGTAAGTCAAGTTTAAATGGAAATTTCGAACAACACCTACTAAATAGAGTACGTAAATTCCTACGGCTATTGTTTCTGCCAATAAATTGAATTTGGTATTGCCGGTTCCTTGAACGGATTGAAATAATACAGTAGCACCGGATAAAAGTATTAAGCCAACGCATAAGGCATAAATGGGGAAACGTGCATCCGTGATCAAGGATAAATCATCGGTATAAATGCGCATGAAAAGACTGGGGAAACTGATTAATAAAATAACCATGACACCGGTAATGGCCATACTCAATACCACAGCTTTTCGAATCAATACCATCACTTGATAATTTTTTTGTTGGCCAATAATGTTGCTTACTAAACTATTGCCTGCACTGGCTATAGACCAGCAACTGATGGTTAAAAGGAATAAGATACTGCGTAGAATATTTGAAATAGCTAACGCATGATCACTCATTTTACCCAATAGAATAAAAAATAAATACCAACCACCCATACTAATGGCATATTGGAAAACCAAAGGGTAGGAGAGGTTAAGCAACTGACTGATGGTTTGCCATGAAATCGACGACTTCTTAAATAAGCGCATTCGTGTTCCGTAATCATTGATCATTACATTTCCGATTAGAACCAATAAGCCGGCTCCTTCTGCCAATACACTGGAAATTGCTGCACCATCGGTATTCATTGCGGTAAATCCGAATTTGCCGAAAATCAACGTGTAGTCCAGGAATATATTGATAACAGTAGTAGTAAGGGTACTATACATCATTACATTCGTGCGCCCAACTCCTACATAAAACGAATTAAAGCAAATAATCAATATGGTAAAGAAAACTCCAAATGCCCTGTAATGAAGGAAAGAAATGGATTTTTCATACACTTGATGATTTGGAATAAAACTGGATAAAAGTATTGGAGCCAATACAAAAAGCATAATAAAGGCAAACAATGCGTAAACCAATAGGATAATTAAATTATGATTAAAGAGTGCGCCGATTTCTAATTCGCGACCTTCACCATTTCTACGAGCAATAACAACTTGAGCACCATTTGCGAAGCCAAAAGCTAACATGGTGATGAGAAAATAATATAAACCCGCCATTGCACTTACATTCAAACCAATTTCAATATTACCGGCTCTGCCTAAGAAGGCCGTATTGGTAATTTGCATGAAATTTTGAGCCAACATGCTTAACATAATCGGCCCGGCAATTTTTAAAATAGCGCTATAAGAAGCATTGGCTTTCATGAAGGCGAATTAGAATGGTAAACATACAAAAAAAGCAATCCCAAATAGGATTGCTTTTTTATGAATAGATTAGGGAATTAGAAACGTTCTAAACCGCTAAAAAAGAAGTTGCCTTCGATTGCTGCGTTTTCATCAGAATCACTTCCGTGAATCGCATTTTTACCTAAAGATTCTGCAAAGCGTTTACGAATAGTGCCTTCTTCAGCGTTAGCCGGGTTGGTTGCACCAATTAATTTACGGAAACTTTCAACGGCATTTTCTTTCTCTAAAATAGCAGCAACAATGTGACCGCTGCTCATAAATTCTACTAATTCACCATAGAAAGGACGTTCTTTATGTACGGCATAAAACTCACCCGCTTTAGCAGCAGATAAATGCAATTGTTTCATCGCAACGATGCGGAATCCCGCTTCGCAAATTTGTTGTAAAATAGCACCGGTGTAGTTTTTGCTAACTGCGTCCGGTTTAATCATTGTAAAAGTTAATGTTCCAGCCATTTGTTTAAGTATTGATTTTTTTTGAGTCGCAAAGGTAAGTCAATTCTGCCTACTATTACAAACAGAATTGCTAAAAAATCGTGATTATGTTGTTATTTTTGGCTGCTTAAAGCATATTTCATGAAGAACAGTATTCTAATTCTATTAATTGCCCTTGGATTGACTATTGGGTTAATGACACTAAAAAAGGATTTTCAGGACCAAGTACAAGACAATAAACAAAAGGCTTTTGCCGATACTACACAACTTCAAACCGGAGATTTACTGTTTCAAGATTTGGATTGCGGGCCGCTTTGCGATGCTATTGAAAAGGTTACTACCGGTGTTTGCGGCGCTAAATTAAGTCATGTGGGTTTGATTGAACGCGCTGCAAATGGGCGTGTTTTTTTAATTGAAGCATACGGGCCGGTTGCCAGAACACCAATCGTAACCGTATTAAATCGACATATTGATCGAATGGGGTTTCCGCTTGTTATTATTGGCCGTTTGCGCGAAAAATATGATTCCCTGATTTCGATTGCTATGCAACAGGCAACAGCATTAATTGGTAAGCCTTACGATGATGCCTTTATATTGAATAATGACAGTTATTACTGTAGCGAATTGGTTTATGAATCGTTTAAAAAAGCCAATGCCGATAGCTCATTTTTTGAAGTTGCACCAATGACTTTTAAAGATCCGCAAACCGGTCTGTTTTTAGAAACGTGGGTAAACTATTATAAAGCGCTGCACCAACCTATACCGGAAGGCGAACCGGGCATCAATCCGGGTTTGATCAGCCGATCCGATAAATTACATATTGTACATTTGTTTGGATTTAAAGGAAATTTGCCGTACTAAAAGTGTAAGTGAAATTTATAAAAAATACCTGCTCATGCGCATATCATTTAAAAATAAGTTTGTACGCTATTTTATTTCCATACTTGGAACCGGACTGTTAGCAGAAGCTTTAGCAATTGGGCCATGCGGTGGAGCAATAATAGGTTTTGTGATTGCCTTAATGATTGGTATTACATTCTCCGCAACGATATGGTTATTGGATTTTAATTGGTATTGGAATTTGTTGATTTGTTTCTTTCTTAATCCAATTGTTTTGGCAACATCGTTCTTTCTTATTCGAATTATTCCGATCGGGATTTCCGAATATTTAGCCGGTTTTTTGACTTTTTTGTTGATTGTTTTTGTTTTTGTTGGATATACAGAACTCATCAATCAATTGTTATCGAGCTTATTTCCCCAACTCAAAAAACAACTGAATCAAAGTAGTAAATGATTTTTTTTCCATTTATAGCTGCTAAATTAGAAACAGCTCTTTCAAAGGATGAAGTGCTCACTAGATTAAATGCGCTCATAGGGGAGGAAACAACTACGGATCAAGTTGATTTAAATGGCTTGAAACGGTTTAGTTATACCGGCCAAGTGGCGAATGATACGTTTGCATTACGGCGTAAAATAAATTACAACAACTCATTTCTACCACAACTTCAAGGGCAATTAATTGAATCCGGAAATGCAATTCGAGTTGAACTAAACTTAAGTTTGTTAACTTATGTAAAGCGAATAATGGTGCTATTAATGACTTTACCCTATGTCGTTGTCCTACTCCTCACCTGGTTTGGAGCCAATGCGGATGGTTTTCAATTGGAATTACTGATGCCTTTAGTGATGCCCTTAGTAATTTATGGGGTTGGGACTATAGCCTTTAAATTGGAAAGTAGAAAAGCCGTAGATGATCTGCAGCAGTTATTAAATGCGACCATATTGAGCTAGTCAATAGCTTAACGAATCAAAGTTACATCCCCTTTTAATTGGATGTTTTCAAGTTCGCCGTTTTCATTTCGTCTGGTTGCTTCAACCACATATACAAAAACACTATTGGGTTGCAATACCCCTTGATAGGTGCCGTCCCATCCTTTGGTTGCATTATTATGAATTAACTGACCCCAGCGGTTGTATATTTTAAAAGAAGTGATGGTTGCATCGCCATAGGTTTCCGGAAAAAATACATCGTTTAATCCGTCATGATTAGGTGAAAAAGCGTTAGCAATAGCTACGTTTCCTTGTTTTATAACATCGATACAAAGCGTAAACGAGTCGGTACAACCTAAGTTATTAATAGCTATTTGCTTTATACAATGTTTGCCTAAAGAATTGAATAAATAAGAAAAGCTTGTAGGGTCTGTTGAAATGAGTTGATTGTTATAATAGTATGCAACAGAGGTGGCGTTTTGCGCTAAGTTGGTAAAAATTATTTCCGGATGTTCAATCGGTACAGTACTTACATTGGAACTAAAATTAGCATTAACAGGCGGTAGTATAGTTATGGTAAAACTTACGGTTTGCGTATCTTTTCCTCCACAGCCGCCAACCAGGGTTATTGAAAAAGTAGTTGTTTGGGTGGCATGTACAAATAATAACGATGAATCGGATGCCATAGTTAGGTTTGATGCAGGCGATAATCCTATGATGTGTGCATGATTGGTAACAATGGTAGTATCTACACCGCCACATTTGCTGAAATCAGACGGTAAATTAATTGCAGTACCGGTAAAGGCACTTAGTGAAACATGGAGACAAGCGGTATCGGGTTGATAACGCCACAAGTCATTCGTCATGACATAATTTCCTGTATATCCGCCAAATATCCAGACGTTAGCAGCATTATCCATCCACATGCAATTACCCATGCGTGCCGATATCATATTTGAACTGGCTGCAACTCCTAAGGTGCCATAACTTCCTTGAGAATTGGGGTTTTGTGATCCTGAAACTAAAGACCATTTATTTGCCCCCGCATCATAAAACCATAATGAATTCAGCATCGATATATTAAATGCATCTGTCAATCCTCCAAACTCCCAAAAAAAGTTTCCGCAACCAAAGGTTTGTACCGTACGGTTCTCCATAACTCCTATTGGGTAATCGTTCGAATTACAATAGGCTACGATGATGCCGGTATCTCCAACAAAAGTGTTGCCTCCAATCCAAGTCCATTGATTGGTGGTAGGATTAAATCGCCAGGAGTCATTAGTTGTACCATCACCTGAAAACAGATAAAAATTACCACTTTGATCAACCCATTTGGTATAGCTGTACTTTGCAGGAGGTTCATTGGTGGCTGCCGGAACATTCATGGTACCAAACACACCTAAGGCACCGGTAACATTTGATCCACTCATCCATACCCAATTGTTTGAACTCATATCATATTTCCAGAGTGTGTTTAATGTAATATAGGTTGGGTCGGCACCGCCAAACATCCATAAATTGTTATTCAAATCCACATAACTCGATTTGGTTTCTTGCAAGCCCGGAGGTAAATTGCTAGCAGCAAGTACCCCTTTTGTTCCATAATTTCCGAGACCACCTGCGGTGGAATTTCCTTTCATCCAAGTCCACTCGTTTGTTGCTATATGATAGCGCCAAAGATCATCTAAACCACCAATTCCACCATTAGCATCAAAACCATACCCCCCAAACATCCACAGATCACCATTGAGGTCGGTCCAACAATTAGCGCCCCAACCCCTTGCGCCGGGCCAATTGATAGGAGCAGGAACGCCTTGTGTTCCATAATTTCCATTTACATTAGTTAGGTATTGAGGGCCTCCTATCCAAGTCCATAATTTTGTAGTGGGATTAAACATCCACAAGTCATTAATTTGACTACCGTTATATACGCCACCAAACATCCAAAAATTACCTTGTAAATCTGTCCAATAAGCAGCTTGGTAGCGTTCAGGTGGCTCGTTGCTTGCAGCCGCTACTCCCATTACTCCATAATTACTGACCGCTATGGCTGTTAATTGTGAACCCCGCATCCAAGTCCAAGTGCCACTTTGTGCTTTAAGTTGGAACGAGGCAAAACAAAATAAAAGAAGTAAGTAGGAATGTTTCATTTTATTCAATTTGTGTTAGCAGCCGACATACAGTTTATCGCTTTTCGTGATTTTTCTGCTGTTTTTCACGCTGTTCTTCTTCTTCATTTTTAACCGGAATGGTTTCCAGAACAGCACCCAATTTATTAATTCGGTACCCGCTATTTTCGTCAATTTGAATAGTAGCAGTATGTGTTGCAGTATCAAAACAAGCAGCTTGTAAATAAATGAAGTCTAAAACAACTTGACCGGTTGTGTTCAGATAACCGTATTTGCCATGGAGTTTAACAGCAACTACATTATCGCTGAAATGAGTGGCTTCTTCATACCGGCATGCAATTACCAAATCCCCATTTTTATTTACAAATCCATATTTGCCGTTCATTTTTACTTTGGCAAATCCTTCATAAAAACGATAAGCACTTTCAAAATGCGGTTGTACGATCCATTCATTTTTACAATTGATGAATCCATATTTACCGGCAAATTTTACCGGAGCAATACCATCATAAAATACTTGCGCATCCTCATACATCAGCGGTATAACTAATTTGCCGCTTGTATCAATAAATCCTCTTTTATTATTTTCAACTACAATTGCATAGCCATTTTCAAAATCTGAACCGGCATAATAAACCGGAGCAACAATAACTTTCCCATTTGCTAACTTGTAACCTACTTTACTATTTTCATAAAATCGAATAGGTGTTTCGGCATTGGCATTTGGTATATAAAAGATGCCTATAAGTAAAATAATGATAGTGTATTTCACGAATTAAAATTTAATGTAAGATATAACAACTTGACGAATTTAGCAACAACAAATTTTAAATTACTTACCTACCCACTTTTGATGCATAAAGCAGGGGGTACATTTACTAAGTTGTTTTTTTTTGAGAATTGCTTTTTGCCTTTTGATGAGCACAGGTACATAAATCTAGCAGTTGATGTGCATAACAAAAAAGTATCATTATATTTGATACTTCGCTTACCACTCGTTTAAATTGCTTTTAATGCTGCTTTACTTCGCAAAAAACTGTTTCAAGCCTTGCTTCTTTATTATTATTTATTTTGCAGCTTCTCGATTTACATTCGCTGCCAATCAAGAGCAGCTTGGTATTCCATCAACTTCCATTCCTGACGATACAATTGTTCAACAAATTGCCAAATGGAAAGCCGATTTAATTGAAGCCTTATCGTTAGATGATCAAAAGCTGGCTCAATTTAATTTCGAACAATTAAATAGCTATTATCTTCACACTAACTATTTTGTATTTAGTAAATATGAACACTTGTTTTTATCATTGGCTTTTGCAAAAAATTTGAATGACAGTAGCTTAAAAGGAGCTAATTATTTAAAGTACTTGATTCAAAACAAGTACCTGTTGCATAGTGAATTATCCAGTGAAACCGCAGCTTACCTCACTGCTCATTATAAATCTTGTGTAATGGCATTGGTTGCAACATCGAAAGCTGATTCTGTTGTGCAGTTCAGGCAATTGGTATTAATGGCACACCTCTATTATTTGGGCACTAATGCGCCATTTACAAAAGCAGAATTTGAAGCTAAAGCTAAGGCGTTTATTAAGCAATATCCGAGTAACAGCTATGCGCCGATGATTGAAAATTATTGGTTGAATCATGAACGTAAAGCATTTCTCAGTTACGGCTCCACATTTTCTATTGATTTCAAAAATAAATCCGGAATAATGAATCAGCTGTTGTTTCACCCAATTCATGAAACAGTTGCTTTACAATGTTATCATAAAAGTATAGGCATTGAATTAGCTGCATCGCTTGCCTTACTTACCAAAGTAAAACAGTCTTTTACCTGTCATTTTCCGGTTAACCCATTGTACAATGCCTACAATAGCGCTTTTCAATTAAACAGTTGTTATCAAGTACCGATTAATAAAAAGATAATCATTGCCCCTCAAATTGGATTAATCAAATCCGGCTATACTTTTTATAACACTAAGCAATGGAAGGAAAGGGTTTCCATGCATTCGAATTGGGCTTTACAATATGGACTAACGATAGTTCTAAATAAACAGAGTACAGCCGAAATCAACTATAATTATTCCGGCAATTATGTTCAGTTAGTAGTGGTGCCGGCAATGCAATATTATATTAATGGCACTACTGTAAAAAGTACTGTAATCAGTCTGAATTTTGGATGGGCAGTTAAACTCACGAATGAAAAATCCAAAGCGCAAATGCAGTAAAGTATAAAATTAAATGAGCTTGAGTTGATGCTTCGATTTTTCAATTAAAGAACAACTTGCTCACTGCCTATATTTTTTAGTAATTTTGAAGAATGAAGCTACTATCACTTTTTTTTGTATTTATTCTAAGTTCATTTTTTGCAACAGCACAAACTTACACGGGCTCCGGAGGTGCTATACCGGATAATGCGCCGCCTGTTAACTTTACTCAACTAGTAAGCGGTTTACCCGGAGGCGGATTGAATCAAGCCTACGGATTAAAAACCATTTGTGTATCGATTAATCATACCTATGTGCAAGATTTGGCAGCACGTATTATAGCTCCTGACGGCACTAGTTTTACTTTATTTGCGGGTATTGGTGGTGGCGGACAAAATTTCACCAATACTTGTTTCGATACGAGTGCAAGCACCGCTATAGCTGCCGGTTCGGCTCCTTTTAATGGACTTTTTTTGCCTAGCGGTTCTATCGGAAATGTAAACAATGGGCAAAATGGAAATGGGGTTTGGACCTTGCAAGTTCAAGATAACGCAGCAGTTGATACCGGAGTAGTACTAAGTTGGTCACTTACATTTGGAGCTATTGCACCAGTTCCGCATCTTATTAAAACGGATCTTCCATTGGTTGTTATCACCACGCATAATCAAACGATACAAGATGGCATTAAAATAACAGCCACCATGAAAATTGTAAATAATGGAAACGGGAATCTGAATATAGAAAACCAAGCCGGTACAGCTTATTCGGGTAATATTGGAATTGCGATTAGAGGAGCATATTCTTCCAGTTTACCACAGAAACCCTATAGTGTTGAATTGCGAAAGGTTGATGGAATTAATGACACGTCAGTTAGCTTGTTGAATATGCCTAAAGAACAGGATTGGATTTTATTGGCTACTTATAATGACAAATCATTTATCCGAAACCCCTTGATGTATCGTATGTTTGAGCAAATGGGTCATTATGCAGCTCGTTCAACACCGGTGGAAGTTGTTTTGGATGGCGAGTATATTGGAGTATATCTGTTGATGGAAAAAATTAAACGCGACAATAAGCGCGTGGCGATTGCAAAGCTTAAACGTACTGATTTAGCCGGAGATTCGATAACCGGTGGTTATATTTTTAAGCATGATTATAGTGCTGCAGGATGGACTTCTAATTTTGATGCACCGAATTGTCCGGGCAACTATTATCAATACAATTATGAATACCCTAAAGTTGATTCGATACAACCGCAACAAGCCACTTATCTTCGCTCGTTTGTTGACAGCTTCGAATCGACATTATATAGCAATCATTTTACGGCGGTTGGGAATGGTTATCGAAAATACATCAACAGCATCTCCTTTGTTGATTATCTATTGTGTAATGAATTGGCTTGGAATGGTGACGGCTATAAAAAGAGTATGTATTTTTATAAAGATAAAAGTAGCAAAGACTCGACCTTACATGCCGGACCTATATGGGATTTTGATTGGGCTCTAAAGTGCATGCCTTGGACTCCAACAGATTATTCCGGGTGGTATTATAATGCCGATCCGTGTTCGGGTGATGTATTGTATTTGCCTTGGTGGGATCGAATGATGCAAGACACTACTTTTCAAAATGAAGTACGTTGTCATTGGGATTATTTTCGTCAACATGAATTGGCAACCCTTGCAATCAATCACTATATTGATTCGATGGCTTATGTGTTGCGTAATGCCCAACAACGGCATTTTAATAAGTGGATGATTTTGGGAATTAATACCGGAACACCGGAAAATGCGCCATTTTCGAGCACTTATCAAGAAGAAATAGATACATTAAAATCAATACTTGCGCAACGCATGTTGTGGATGGATGTCAACTTGCCCGGTCATTGTTATGAACCATATCATCCAATCTATGAAAGTGAAAATGCTGATCCGATAACTTCTTTGTTAGTTTATCCAAATCCGGTCACCGATTTTGTAAACATTCAATCAAACGCTGCTGTGGAGGAAATCCGAGTCGTTAATTTGCTTGGTCAAGCGCAAATCAAGATGGATAGGCGAAATGCGGATGGTCCGCTACAACTCGAAACCAAGTCCTGGTTAAGTGGCATGTATATTATTCAAGTGCGTTTAAGGGATGGAAGGCAATTGCTTGGTAAATTTGTAAAGCAATAATACTATAGTTTTTTTCGTTGAAGGCACATTACTTGCAGCCGTTTTAATTTGTAGTAATAATTTTCCTGATAAAATAAAAAAGCCACTTGGTTTGAAACAAGTGGCTTTTTTTT
>JAHEYX010000402.1 GCA_023251415.1 Chitinophagales bacterium | reverse complement strand
GGAACGCTTGTATGTTTTGCAAGCCTATTATGCTAGTGGAGTAGGAAAAGCGTTAATGCAACAGGCCATCGATTTCAGTAAAACAAAACAACAACAAGGCATGTGGTTATATGTGTGGATAGGCAACGAACGCGCCACCCGCTTTTATTTCAAATTAGGTTTTGAAATCATCGGCAGCCACGATTTTCGTATTTCTGCCACTCATACCAATCCCAATCACCAACTCTATTTAAAGTATAAGTTGTAAGCTACAGTTTACTGCAACATCAGTTAATCGGAAACGAATTAATCGTTGTTGAACAATTTCTTTAAGGCTTCGGCTTCGTGTGCTTTTATTTTTCCGGCCAATACCAAACGCACTTCACGGCGACGTTGCGCACCTTCAAACAAACGAATTTCTTCTTCTGTTTCAGGAACTACAGATTCAACTTCCAAAGGATGTCCGTTTTCATCTAAAGCTACAAACGTATAGAATGCTTCGTTGCTGGTTACTACACTGCCTAATTTAATCGGTTGTTGAAAGCTTACATTATCTACAGAAGCAGTAACTACTTGGCTGTTAGCATGTTTTGAAGCTGCAAGGGCAGAGGCTATATCCATCCAATATAATAATCGTCCGCCCATTAAGTTGCCCAATAAATTACTATCATTTGGTAAAACCAATTCGGTCATTATCGTTAACGAGTCGCTACATTTTTTGTTTTCCATACGGCATTCATTTGAGAAATAAACAATAATTAAGAAGCTTTGTTTAGCCTTTCTTACACTTTCGAAATCTTAAGCATATTGGTTGGACCTTCATCTTTAACCGGCATAGCTCCTGTATTCACCACCACATCGCCGTCTTTTACAAACTTGTTTTCTTTTAAAATTTTAATCGAATGTGCTATCATATCGTCGATTAAACTCATGTTCGGAAAGAAAAACGCTTTCTGAACACCCCACGACAAGCTGCATTGATTTACTAAATCAGGTCGGTCGGTGAAAATATAAATCGGGCATTGTGGTCTGTAACTGCTTACCATAAATCCGGTATAGCCGCTACGTGTATGTGCTATTAAGGCATTGGCTTCTACTTCATTGGCTATTTTTGCAGCGTTGTAACAAAGGGCATCCGATAAGAACGAAGGGCTGTGTTTTTGAGGCGTAAGATTTCTGTTGTACACTATTTCTTCTTGTTCTACTTCTTCAATAATTTTACGCATGGTACTAACCACTTGAACCGGGTATTTGCCGCTGGCCGTTTCACCACTTAGCATTACTGCATCGGCACCTTCTAATACGGCATTGCTGACGTCGGTAATTTCGGCACGACTCGGACGGGTGTTTTCCATCATGCTTTCCATCATTTGCGTAGCCATAATAACAGGCTTAGCGCGGTGTATGCATTTACGTATGATGGTTTTTTGAATCAATGGAATTTTTTCAATCGGCAATTCTACCCCTAAATCGCCACGCGCTACCATAACCCCATCGGCAATCAAAATAATCTCACGCAAGTTTTCGAGGGCTTCGGGTTTTTCTATTTTAGCAATTACCTTAATAAAACTTTTATTGGCATTGATGATTTCTTTTACTTCGGCAATATCACTTGGTTTACGTACAAATGACAAGGCTACCCAATCCAATTTTTGTTCGATGATAAAATCCAAATCAATCAAATCTTTTTCTGTTAAACAGGGCAATGAGATTTTGGTATTCGGTAAGTTGATTCCTTTTTTGGAAGAAATAATTCCACCCAAAGGAGCTTGAAGGGTAACGGTTTTTTCGGCATGGCTGATGGCAATTACTACCAATTCAACTTTACCATCATCAACTAATATGGTTTGTCCCACCTCCACATCATCGTGTAAATTGGGATAAGAAACATATATTTTTTCGGCAGTACCTATGCATTTTTCGTTGGTAAAAACCACATGCGCTCCCGGATCTAACGTGATGGCTCCGTTTTCAATTTCACCCACACGTAATTTAGGACCTTGTAAATCGCCAAGGATAGCAATGTTTTTATCTAACTCGCGGTTGAGTTGGCGAATCAAATCAATTACTTGTTTATGTGATTCGTGTGAGCCGTGCGAGAAGTTGAGGCGAAAAACATTTACGCCTTCTAACATTAATGCTTTCAGTGTTTCATAATGATTAGACGCTGGTCCAACCGTGGCTACTATTCGTGTTTTATTCATAATATTAGTTTAATTGAACAAGCTTACATGCGATCAGGTACTTGTATACCTAATAGTTTCATGGCGTGTGCAATAATTCGTGCAGTGTTTTGTGTAAGGGCTATTCTAAAATCTTTAACATCAGCTTCGGCGTTCAATACTTGCAATTCCTGGTAGAAGTGATTGTAGGTTTTGGCTAAATGAAAAACATAATTGGCAATAATAGCCGGGTTCAATTGCTCCGCCGCTTCTTTGATTTTTGTTTCGTATTGCAAATTCATCAACAACAAAGCTTTCTCTTCAGCAGCCAGGGTATGATGGGTATTGATGCTTAAGTTGGCTATCGAATAGTTTTGTTCGTTCAACTTACGCATTAAGGATTGAATACGCGCATACGCATATTGAATGTAAGGACCGGTAAAGCCATGTAAATCGATACTTTCGGCCGGGTTGAAGAGCATCTTTTTCTTCGGATCTACTTTTAATAAGAAGAATTTCAATGCACCCATTCCGATTGTGGTAAACAATTGTGATTTTTCAGCTTCTGTAAAGTG
>JAHEYX010000401.1 GCA_023251415.1 Chitinophagales bacterium | reverse complement strand
CAGTAAATGGAACCAACCTTACAGGATCTTATCGTGTTGTTGCTGACACGGCTCGCGGACAAACCGGTCCAAAAAACATCAGCGATTTGCACAATGGTTCTATAATTTGCTGGCAAGATAACCGTAGAGGTGATTTAGACATCTACTGTGCTCATTTAGATTCGGCAAATTTAACCAATAGCCTGCCCTTCATAACGAATTCATCAGCCGAGTTGCTCTTATTTCCTAATCCGACAAGTGATAGGTTGACCGTTAAAAGTGGTAAGGATTTAATTGGCAATACGCTAAGTATCATCACCACAGATGGAAAAACAGTATATACCCAAAGCATTACCAATTCAACTTATGCGCTACAAATTGATTTACAACAAATTCCTAACGGATTTTATGTTCTAACAACACACAATGCTACGGCTGTAACTGCCACACCAATTCAAGTAATACATTAAAACCAACCCTTAAAACCCTATGTTACATTTTCTTTTACAGATTGCAGATTCACTGGGAACTATTGCTGATGAAGTTCAAAAAAAAGGTGGATTAGTTAATGATTTGGGCTTTACCAAAGGCGATTTCATCGAGATGATTCTGCGTTATGGATTTAATTTCTTGGTGACCTTTGTACTCATTCGTTTGATTTATTATCCGGTGAATAAGCGGAAGGATTATTTATTTACTTTCTTCTTGTTTAACACCATGATATTCATTTTATGTTATATGATGGCCAGTTCAAAACAAAGCATAGGTTTTGCCTTTGGTTTGTTTGCCGTATTTTCAATTTTACGTTATCGTACTGATCCTGTTCCTATTAAAGAAATGGCTTATTTCTTCATTTGTATCACCTTAGGGGTTATGAATGCATTAGCTACTAAAAAAATCAGTTATGCCGAATTAGGATTCGCCAATTTATTGATATTAGGGATGACTTATGTTTTAGATAGTTGGATTTGGAGAAGTTTAACCAATGAAAACATGAAAGAAATTGACTACGAACGAATTGACTTAATTACCCCGGAAAATCGTGAATTGATGTTAACAGATTTGCGTACCCGTACCGGATTGCCTGTTCATCGTTTCGAAATTCAACGCATCGACTTTTTACGCGATGTTGCGCGAATTCGAGCCTTCTATTACAGTAAAGATCAAGAAGCCGGTGAGAATCGAATTGATGATGGAGATGATGATTAAAACCAACATAAAAAAAGCGGATTACCAAATCCGCTTTTTTTATATCCGGTGCTTATTCCTAAGCTCCAAGTTCCAGTTGATTTTTAACTAATTCAAAATACTTTCCGTTAGCTTTTGCCAATTGCTCATGGGTGCCTATTTCAACTATTCTCCCTTCATCCATTACAATAATTTGATCCGCATTTTTAACGGTACTTAAGCGGTGGGCTACTACAATTACGGTGCGATTTGTAAAGAACGTATTCAGATTTTCAAGTATACGCTTTTCATTTTTAGCATCTAAAGCACTGGTCGCCTCATCGAGGAAGATAAAATCAGGATTTTTATAAATAGCACGAGCAATGAGAATGCGTTGCTTTTGTCCCATGCTCAATCCATCGCCACCCATACCAATTTTAGTGGTATAACCTAAAGGCAATTGATTGATATACTCTTCTATACAAGCTAAACGTGCTGCTTCTGTCAATCGATCAATGTCTATAATTTCATCGCTTCCGGCAATGTTACGTGCTATGGTATCGGTGAAAATGTATCCATCTTGCATCACTACCCCACATTTACTGCGCAAAACAGCCGCATTTACCGTATTTAATGGTACGGCACCAATTCGAATTTCACCTTGTAAAGGCTCATAAAATTTTAACAATAATTTAATTAAAGTTGTTTTACCGGAACCACTTGAGCCAACGATTGCTGTTAATTTACCGGCCGGAAAACTTACACTCAACTCATTTAATACATAGGGTGAATGTGGGCCTCCGTATTGAAATGCAACTTTCTTAAAGTGAATGGATTTATCGGCGGGTAATTCGCGTACCACTTGAATTTCATCATTGTCTTCATTCGACATGGCATGAACTTCACTAAGTCGATCTAGGCTGATTTTGGCATCCTGCGCTGCACGTATAAAATCGATAAAACGGTCGATAGGTGCATTCATTTGTCCGATGATGTACGAAATCGCCATCATAACCCCTAAAGTCATCGGAGGATCTCCGCTGATTACTTCTTTGGCAGCCAAATAGGTAATGAGAATATTCTTTAATTGATTGAAAAAACTACTTCCAATTTGTTGACTTCGACTAAGGGTGAGTAATTGATTTTTCAGTTTGAATAATCGAATTTGAATACGTTCCCATTCCCATCTTTTAATACGTTCGGCATTGGCAATTTTAATTTCACTCATCCCATTTACCAATTCATAAATACTGCTTTGGTTTTCAGCCATACGATTAAAAGCGATGTAGTCGTACTCTTTACGCTTTTTTTGAAAAATAAATACCCAGGCAATACTGAGCAAGCTTCCTACAATAAAAACCAAAAGAATTTTAAGGCTATAAAATGCCAATACCAATGAGAAAACGAGTAAGGTTAGAAAGGAAAAAACCGTGGTTAAGGTATTGGCCGTTAAAAAATTCTCAATTCGACGTTGATCATTGATGCGTTGGGTAATATCGCCTAACATTTTTGAATCAAAAAAACGCAAAGGCAATTGCATCATTTTGAACAAGTATTCAGAAATAATAGTGATATT
>JAHEYX010000077.1 GCA_023251415.1 Chitinophagales bacterium | reverse complement strand
TAATATTAGTACCGAAACAAAGTATGTACTTAATTTTACCATCTTCTACTATTGGGGTATACAATCGTTGAAAGTTGATTTCCTGACCGGAAGATGTTCGTAAAATCTCATACGACTCGGTTGGCTCATGGGTATGCAAAATTTGATTTAATGTATCCCATCGGTTTTGTGCAATTGTAGCGTCAAATCCGGTTAATTGCGAGTATTCTAAATCCGTTTTACCAATAATAAGCTTACGTTTCTCATTGCTTCGAACGGCCGCATTATTCACAAAAACATAACGCAATTGATCATCACAAACACTCACATTGATTGGCATTTGATCAAAGATGACTTCGTAAAAATTCTTTAATCCTTCAACCTCTTTTTCTTTTATAACCAATTCACTGATATTCTTACCAATAATAGAAACCCCAATTACTTTCTCCCGTTTATTTCGAACCGGACTGAAATTAAATTCAAAAAACACACTTTCTCCATTCAACAAATTCTCTTCTTCCACATCAAAAGTCTCCCCTTTTAAACATCTTTCATAGTAGTAATCCCACTTATTGGCAAGCGCATTAGTAAATGAACGTAATACAAATTGCCCCTGTTCATCCAACTCATAATGCGCTAATTCATGCAGTTTATGAAAAGCAGCATTTCCAAATTTGAACGTTAAATCTTGATCCACAAACCAAATCATGTTTTCGGTACTCTCCATCAAGTGATTTAATTTAAATTCCTTCTGGTTCAGGTCGCGATAAAAATTATTATTCCGTTCGAAATACAAATAAATAACTGCTAAGGTAGTGGCAAATGAAAAAATCAAGTCAGCT
This sequence comes from Chitinophagales bacterium, assembly GCA_023251415.1. Taxonomy (GTDB): domain Bacteria; phylum Bacteroidota; class Bacteroidia; order Chitinophagales; family CAIODY01; genus JAHEYX01. The sequence goes on along the minus strand of JAHEYX010000077.1, from coordinate 9,841 downwards.
GTATAAGAGTAATCATCAACAAAAAGCTTGTCCCATTCCGGATTCCAATCTGTTGCATAGTTTATTAAATAAACCAATCCGGTAGTTAAAAAAGAGGTTAAAATCCACTTACGTTCATGGTAATTAAAAATAATAAAATGACCAATAAAAAACGGAATTGTATATAAATAAGTGGCCGATTTTGCAGTAACCCCATCATCAAACAAAAAGACGATGGCATTAAACATGGCAATAAATAAGAAGCGGCTTAATAAAAAGTGCTTTTCAACAAGAAAAATACACCCGATAGAAAACAACGCAAAGCCTAATTGAATAAATTCATTTGAACCTCTGTTTGCTATTACTGATTGAGCAAAATAGAAACACAGAAATGCGCTAATCAAAATAAAATAGACCCGTAAATAATAGGCGCGACTTTTCATACGCTGATGTTAGCGAGAAAAATAAGTAAATAAAATTAGTTTTACAATAAGTTAATTTCGCAATTAATTAATAGCCAGTTAACAGCATCTTAAAACCTTATTTAAACTTTGGCAAATAAGCCTTTAAAACATCTTTATGGACCAAGAAATCCATAATTTTCAAACGAATATAATCCTCGTGAAAGTAGTAAAACCCAAATGAAGCGCTTTCTTTTCCAACATTTCTTGATCCTGCACCGCTGTCTTTCACCAAATACCAATTACTGCCATTTTTTTCTTCGTATCCGATTAAATGCATGCCATGGTCATCGGTTGTGGTTTTGTTGTAGAAACGAAACTGACGGGCTTCTTGATTAATAGCATTAGATGGGATATCCCAACTTGGAATCATACATACATTATTAATATTAAATCCGGGTTCGCTTACATCACCACCAATCGTTAAAGTGTAGCCACTTTTTATTGCACTAATCAACAATAACATAAAGGTATCTAAAGGAACATTGTAATAATTGGCATCGTGCCACCAATTATCCGGAACTTTATATTCCATGCGTGTCCAATAAGGCTGTTCCATTAATGAAATAACATCTACATAGTCATCCGGATTTAACTTGCAACATTCTGCTTGAAAGCTTTTAGGTGTATAATTTTTGCCTTTGTAGCTAAATTGTGTGGGTGGGGTACCTATATAATGGTCTAAAATAGCTTGAATTGTTTTAATTACTGTTTCTTCGTTCCAGTTGGCTGATGCTTTAACCGAATTCAGATAGGTATGCATTTCTTCAATCATTTTACTATGATCATGAAATTTAGCGCCTATTTGCAAGCCGTCGTAGACATCCATTGGCATACAACCATAATTTCGCATCACACGCACCACCCCATTGGCTTCGCTACCTTCTTCAAATAGACTTGTACCGCGACTGCTTACAAATCCCTTGGCTTTATCTACATATTCCCAGTACACATTAAACAATTCCGACAATTTAATTTGTTGTTTGGTAATGCGGTAAACTTCCGTTTCGAAATAGGAAGTTGTGCTAAAAGACCAGCAAGTACCGGTATTTCCTTGTGAAACAGGCTCATTTTTCCAGTAGCCGGTAAACTCCGAAGGACTTTGCGGTACATTAATACCGCTAATATCCATTTTCATATAGCGTTGCGTTTTTGGCGGAGTAGTAGCTTCGGCTTGCTCTTGGATTCCACGCATAATCGTGTTTTGGTAATAACCGGGTTTGCTGTTGATAAAGTTAGCTTTATCAGTACGAGGGGTAGGTTGTGCTAAAACCAACTGTACCGAACAAAATCCAACAAGTAATAGGCTGATTTTTTTTAACATAGCAGTAGTAATAAACTGTTTAATAAGCACTCTTACCGTAGCAATTAAAGTTTGCGGTGAAGTTCTTGTAAGGTGCTCTTTATTTTTTGTAATGAATGACTTAATTGATAACTGTTAGGCGTATCCTTGTGTTCACGCAGGTACTTTTTGGCTCCCTCAATTGTAAAGCCTTTTTCTTTAAGTAAATGAAAGATAATCCTGATGTTTTCGATATCCTTTTTCGAGTATAGGCGATCCCCTTTTTTCGTTTTCTTGGGTTGAATATTACTAAATTCAGTTTCCCAATAGCGAAGTAAGGATTGGTTCACTTTAATCATGTCAGCCACTTCTGAAATTGAAAAATAAACCTTTTCGATATGTATTTCTTTTACTGCCACAGCTTAAAATTGGAAGCACGAATTACTATAAGTTGAGCGGTTTATGCAAATTTTGAAGAAAATAAATATAAACAGTTGTACGCGCGCAGCCGTTATTCAGAAAAGAATTAGCTACGCTTATACAATAACCGGTACTGCCGCTTAAAATAATTTCTAAATTTGTAGTATAAATGAGATAACTTTATACATTTGCAGTACTATTTTAATTAAACCTAATTTCGCTTGAACAAACCGATCCTTAATAGCAGTGGCTTTAACGCTGCTAACGCTAACTCCCCTCGCCCTTCTAACCCTCGTTTTCAACCACGTGGTCCTCGTAGAGAAGCTGAACACAAAATTAACGAATTCATCCGCGTACCTCAAGTGCGTTTAGTGGGTGATAATGTTGAAAGTCGTATTTATACGATTAGTGAGGCATTGGCCATAGCCAAAGAATTGGAATCGGATTTAGTAGAAATTTCGCCAAATGCTGATCCTCCGGTTTGTAAAGTTATCGATTACAACAAATTCCTTTACGAAAAAAAGAAAAAGGAAAAAGAAATGAAAGCGGCTTCTAAAGCTGCTCAAATGAAGGAAATCCGTTTTACACCTAATACGGATGATCATGATTTTGAATTCAAAACCAAACATGCTGAAAATTTCTTAAAAGAAGGCCATAAAGTTCGTGCTTACGTTCAGTTCAAAGGTCGTGCGATTAATTATTCCGATCGTGGACAGTTATTATTATTGAAATTTGCTCAACAATTGGAAGAAGTTGGTGTTCCTGAACAAATGCCTAAATTAGAAGGTAAAAAAATGTTCATTACCCTTGCCCCTAAAGCTAAAAAGAAATAAGGCTGCACTTTACATGAATAAGTTAATATTATCGTTTTGCTTGTTTTTTTCAATAACAATCCTTTTTAACGGTTGTGCAAAGAAAAAAGGCTGGGATGAAAAACTTAATGGTACCTGGACACAAATTGATCCTACAACCAATCAACCTTTAAACGGTAGTTATTATCTAAAAATCGATTGGAATGAACATTTCATGACTCGCTATGAATGTGCAAATGGCTCACCCTTTTTTACGAACCCGCTTACTCCTTCAGCTAGCAATGAAAAACTAGTGGCTTATAAAAAGCAATTGTATATTGTTGGCAAACCACGCTTAGCTAAAGGAGAAACAAAAACGCGATACGCTTACTTGTTTGATTATGAATTTGATGGAGATTATATTTGGCTTTTGAACGAAACAACCGAACAAGTAGGCATAATCAAAAACTCTCCCAATGCCATTAAGCTGATGAAGCTTTAATACACGGCATCCTTAATCATATTTTGTGGTTTACTCGGAATGCCTTATGTTTACACATAACAAGTACACATACTTGTTACATAATTGATGTCAAAAAAGAAAGCTTATAAAATCGTATTGGTAGATGATGATCCATTTATACAAGAAATGGTGAAGGATTATGTTACCGATCATTTTCCAAATTTCTTTCTAAAGATTTATCCTACAGGTGAAGAAGCACTAATCGGCTCCAGACGTACTCCTGATTTAATTATTCTGGATTTCGAACTTAACGGACAAACACCTGCTGCTGCTAATGGGCTGTTGGTATTGCCGGAATTAAAAACACGTTTCCCAAGTAGTCCAATTGTTATGTTTACGGCGCAAGATAACTTGCAAATAGCTACTGCTACTGTACGTGAAGGAGCTTTGGATTATATTGTTAAAAATGAAACGGCTATGAGTCGTCTAGGATTATTGCTTAGAAAAATTGAAAGTGATAAATCAATTCACGAATCTCGAGATAAATCAAAAACTTTAAGTATTGTTTTAGTGGGATTAATTATGCTATTAATTGTAATAATTGTGGTTTTGTTAATGAACTAATCAATTAAAATTAGTGCATTTATTAATAAATGCACATTTCTAAATCAAAAAATGGATTAACTATTTATTTAGTTAATATCATACTTTCAATAATTATTATTGGATTCTTAAAAAGTTATTGGGATTTGTATAAATAATTAAGTTATCTAAACATTTTTGTTTCAAATGCTAATTATTCGCTATTACTATAGATAAACAGAGTTTAACGAGAATAGTATTTCGAATTAAAGATACATAAATTAAAAAAATGAAAGAATATAATAATAGCTATTTCTGTTCTTCTTCATTCCAACGATACATGGACACTGAATACCCTGCTAAACTTAAGGCGCGATCTACAACCGTAGCCGCTAATTCTTCCATACTTTTAGGTATGCTGTAGAACGAAGGAGTTGCCGGACAAATAATTCCTCCGGCTAATGTTACAGTTTGCATTTGTTGAATATGAATCAAATTATAAGGTGTTTCGCGCACCATTAGGATTAACTTACGGCGCTCTTTTAACATGACATCTGCAGCTCTAGTTACCAAATCATCCGATATACCCGAAGCTATTCTTCCTAAGGTTCCCATCGAACAAGGCGCTACTATCATTTGTTGGTATCCTGAAGAACCACTGGCAAATGGCGCATTGAAATCGTATTTCGAATAAAATAAAAACGGATATAACTCATAATCGCTATTGCCCAATTCATGCTTCCAAACGGTTTTAGCGTTATCACTCATCACCCAAGCTATACGATTCAATTGCCCTTGTTCTTTCAATTTAAGCAGCTTTTGTGCTAACACTTTTGCATAAATGCTTCCACTGGCTCCGGTTACGGCTATTACTATTGAAGGTGCTTCCATTAATATATTATATTTTACTTATCGAATCAACATAAAATCCCCCTTAAAGGTTTTCACTTCATCGGTGTTTTTTGAACGCAATTTGATTAAATAAGTATAGGTTCCTACTTCTTGCGGTAAATTCTCATAATTTCCATCCCAACCTTTCGTATAATCTGTCGTCATAAAAATACGCTCACCCCATCTGTTATAAATCGAAAATTCGGTAATGGAAGATACCGCTTTTCCTCGGGCTTTGTATTCATCATTCTGCCCATCTTTATTAGGTGTAAAAGCATTCGGAACCGCAATATCAATTAATACCAGATATATACTGTCTTTTGCTTCACAACCTTCAACACTCTTGGTTTGCACAAAATACCAAGTACTTTGATCGGGTTGAGTGCTGGCTTGTGTAGCTGAAATACTGTGCAGTTGTTCTTCCGGCGACCAAACCATTATAGAATCCGTAGGGTGAGCCAAAGTTAATTCCAAAGTTATTTTTTCGCCTTTAAAGAAAAGCGTATCCGGTAAAGCTTTTATTTTAACTGAAGCATGTACCAAATTTAAAAAAGTATGAATAACAGAATCACAACCGTATTGATTAACCAATGTGTCTATATAATACCCCGTTGTATCATAAATATGTGAACCAACTTGCAAGGTAGTTCCTTCGCAAATAGCAGTACGTAAGCTAATCGAATCTTGATTATGTATACTTAATTGTAAATGAACAATTGAATCACAACCATAGCTGTTAGAAATGGTATCTCTATAAGCACCGGTACTGTTGTAGGTATGAGTTCCTATAGTTAGTGATTGTCCTTTACATAAGGATTTACTAATAGTAGCTGTACTGTTTGGATGAACCACTAATTGCAAGTTTATTATCGAATCACAACCGTGGTAGCTACTTAAAGTATCACTATAAGTACCAGATTGTGTATAGGTATGCGTACCTATGGTTATACTTTGTCCGTTACACAACACCCTTGATAAGGAAGTTGAAACATTTGGAAATACAATTAAATGTAAGGTAATTATCGAATCACAGCCGCGATAATTAGTTAACGTATCACTGTAATTGCCGGTTGCTGAATAAGTATGCGTGCCAACAGTGATTGAATTACCTGCACAAAAGCTTTGATTAATGGTTGTGAAGCTACGAGGTTTAACGGTAAGCTGTGTTGTTACAAAGGAATCGCAACCGAAATGATTGGTTATTGTATCCTGATACGTTCCACTAACAGTGTACACATGAGTGCCAACCGATAGACTTGCTCCATTGCAAAGAACTACCGTTTGTGTTGCGCTACTGGTTGACTTAACGGTTAAATTGGTCGTAATAAAGGAATCGCAGCCAATATACGTACTCAAGGTATCATAATAGGTTCCACTAACTGTATATAAATGTGTACCTACTTGCACCGATTGATTATTGCAACTGCTTATGGTTTGTATGGTAGTTGCCGGATTATAAATATACAAATGCGTAACAATAATAGAATCACAACCCCATTTATTAACTAAAGTATCTCTGTAGGTTCCGGCTGTAGAATAAGTATGTGTACCAACAGTAATGCTTTGTCCGACACAACGGTTGTAGTTTTTAGTAACATTCGATTTTGGATGAACAATGAGTTGAGTGGTTATTATTGAATCGCAACCTACTGCATTTACTAAAGTATCGTGCTTAGTGCCGGCTGTTGTATAAACGTGCGTACCAACTTGGAAAGAACTGCCCGCACAAATTGCTGCCGTTTGGCTTTTGGTGGAATAGGCTTTCACTGTTAAATTGCTAGTAATAAACGAATCACAACCGGTATAACTTGCAATGGTATCATGATATACACCGGATGTAGCATAGGAATGAGTACCAATTACTAACGGATGATTATTGCAAATGGTCAAGGTTTGTGTCTTTGAAGAATTATTGTGCTTGAACACTGTTGAATTAATGATGGAATCACAACCGTATTTATTTACTAAGGTATCGTGATAAATGCCGGTTAGGCTGTACGTGTGAACGCCTACAGTGATACTTTGCCCCGGACATAAATGATGTGTTACATTCATGGTATTCTTAGGCTTAATGGATAATACTGTTGTAATGATAGAATCACAACCTAAGTAATTAAGCAAAGTATCTTTAAAGGTACCATTGGTGCTGTAGGTATGCGTACCAACATTCACCGAAGCTCCGGCGCAGCGCGTAAAGTTTTGACTTTTGGTGCTAATCGGTTTTATGGTTAATGTAGTTGTAATTATTGAATCGCAGCCAAGGTAATTGGCAATGGTATCCAGATAAACCCCACTCACAGAATGGGTATGCGTACCAATTACTAATGGATGGTTACTGCAACGCGTCACATTTTGCGTTTTAAAACTGATGGGCTTTACAGTTAAATGCGAGGTTACGATCGAATCACAACCTTTGTAATTGGTAATGGTATCCACATAATTGCCACTGGTGGTATGAATAAACGACCCCACAACTAAAGGATGATTGCTGCATCGGGTTAATGTTTGCGTAAACGATGAGTTTGATCCGGTAACCAGATTGGTGGTAATAAATGAATCACAACCGACATAATTAGGTAAGGTATCGTGATAAATACCCGTACTGGTATAGGTATGCGAACCAACCGTGACCGAACTACCTGCACACAAATACAGTGTATTGGTTGCTGTTGAATTAAACCCATAAATTAAATTCGTATGAATAATCGAGTCGCATAGATAATTTGCCGTAAACAACGTATCGTGATAAGAACCGGGGACGGTATAGGTATGCGTACCCACCGTGACCGAGCTCACCGTACAGGTACTGTAAGTGTGCGTGACATTATAAGCTTTATGTGATACTATTAATGTATTCACAAACGAATCACAACCACTGATGCTTTGTAAAGTATCGAAATACAAACCACTATTGGAATAACTGTGATTACCAACAATTACCGGATTGTCAGAACAAATCGTAAAAAGCTGATTGATATTATAAATCGGATCCCAATTAAAATAAGTACTCACTATCGAATCACAACCTATATAACTAACCAGAGTATCTAAATAATAGCCAATAAAATTGTAAGTATGATTGCCTACAGTTAAAGAAGAACCTTGACATAATGAAACGCTCTGTACATACGATACATAATTTATCACATTCAAATGCGTAGTAACCACCGAATCGCAGCCTTTGTAATTAGTAAGCACATCAATATAAATCCCCGGATAGTAGTGTACAATATTGCCCACATAGAACGGATGGTTCGCACATATCGTAGCTGTTTGTGAATAGCTACTCGGATTATTAAACGTGATATAACTGGTCACTACTGAATCACAAAACACATAATTATAAAGGGTGTCGTGATAAATACCGGATGTAGTATGGGTCTTGTTACCAACATGAATTACTTGTCCGGTACAAGCCGTAATTGTTTGAGTGCTGGATGAAGCATTTCCTACAATAACATGTGAATTAATAATCGAATCGCAATTGTAGTGGTAAGTGTGTAAAGTATCGTGGTAGAAACCGGGCGTAGAATAAAAATGCGGGCCGATATGCACGGCATTCCCCTGACAAATAGCATAGTTACGCGTTACATTATAACTCGGATGAACTACTACCGTTGTGGTCATAATGGTAGCACAACCCGCATTATAAACTGTATCGATATAATTACCGGATGTAGTATAGGTATGTGTTCCAACCGTAAAGCTTTGGTTCGAACAAATATTGGCCGTTTGCGATCCGGTAAAATAATTACTTAAAAACGAAACGGTCTTGCTTTGCCCACTACACAAAGGATTAATAATTGCGGTAACACTGTACACATGAAATGGCGTTAATCCAAATACTGTATCGGTAAAAGCATGAATATTTGAACTGACTTTCACCACCGCATGTGTAATACTATCACGCCACACATAGGTGTAATTAGCAGAAGTATCCGGATTCAAAATTACGGCAACTCCTTTATTCGGACATTCGCCATGTACAGCTACTTTTACTCCACCAAAACTACATCCCACCGATGCATTTAGAACGGCCACGAAACTATCACCACACACATATAATTTCTTATTGCCTTTATTCAATTTAACATCATATACATGTCTTCCACTCATATTACTAATGGTAATATCCGGATATCCCAAAAATGCTAAACCGGTATAATGCAGTACTTTTAAATTTCCATTTGCTCCACCCACATAGACATTACCACAATCATCCGATGCTATGCCCCCCTGCCCTTTCACAGTTTGACCGGTTAAAGGAAAAGTTGAACCGGCTAACAAGCCTGTACTTTTATAATAAGCGGCCACATTAAAGCCATCGTAATAAAACAAATAAGTGGTATTGGCATCTAAGGCATTAAAACCATTTGAAGCATATACGTGGTTATATGGTTTGTTATTGGATTCTGTAAAAGAACTAAATCCTGTGGCATGACTCCATATCGCTGCATTGTAGTTGCTGTTTAAACGGAAAATGTAATTGTCAACATTAGGTGTAACTGCCGATGATATTAAGGTAAATAAATTATGATTGTCGTCTTGGGTGGTTGAAACAATATCTTGCGAATAGCCATTTGGAAAAACACCGGTTGGAATACCGGTAAAGTTTAAAGGCGAAAACACACCAAACGTATCAACTACGGCAATGTTTTGATTGGAAGATGTTGATCCACCCATACAAAAAATGTTCTTGTTTCGACAATCAAAACCCATGTCCCATGTTTCTGAAAAAGTGCTATTGGCAACCGATACGAAATTATTATACACGCCCATCGAATCTATTCGAATGACCCTGCTGCCAATATTGTTTTCAAATCCTTGCGCAACAAATACTTTTCCAGTCAACTTCTCTACAATAAAATTTCCGGGCGACCCATTGCTTCCTTTCGATTGCCAATTAATCGAAGGCACCGAACCGCTAAAGGTCCATTTTAAATTTCCGGAAGCATCATACTTAGCCACCTTT
>JAHEYX010000400.1 GCA_023251415.1 Chitinophagales bacterium | reverse complement strand
CAAAGTTGATTTTACGTTGGCTTTTTAGCGGCATTTTCTGCTCTAAAAACAAAAACTTTATTCATCTTTGCAGCATAGCCCCAAAAACTAATACTGATGCAATTGCTGGATGGCAAACTGGTAGCCGCTCAAATTAAAGCTGAACTTAAAAATGAAGTCGATTTGGCTTTAGCTGCCGGAAAGCGCCCTCCTCATTTAGTAGCGATTATTGTTGGTACAAACGCTGCAAGTCAAACGTACGTAGCCAGCAAAGCCCGTAATTCGGAAGCAATTGGCATTAAATCCTCCGTGATTGAGTTACCGGAAGATACTAGCGAAGCAACCTTATTAGCCCAAATCGAACAGCTCAACAACGATGATAGTGTAGATGGTTTCATTGTGCAATTGCCTTTACCAAAGCACATAGATGAAACTAAAATAATATTTGCCATACGCCCTGATAAAGATGTGGACGGTTTTCATCCGGTAAACATTGGAAAAATGGTTTTAGGTAATGAAACCGCCTTTATTCCTGCTACGCCAATGGGCATTATGGAAATCTTGAAGCGTTATCCCATCGAAACCAAAGGTAAAAATGCAGTAGTAGTTGGTCGCAGTAATATAGTTGGTACACCGGTTGCCATTTTGCTTTCACGTAATACACCTGCAGGCAATTGTACCGTAACTTTAACGCATTCGCATACTAAAAACTTGAAGGAACTTTGTTTGCAAGCCGATATTTTAGTTGCAGCCATTGGTAAAAAACATTTTATTACGGCCGATATGGTTAAACCGGGAGCAGTTGTTATAGATGTTGGCATTAACCGTGAAGAAAAGAAAATTTATGGCGACGTTGATTTCGAAAATGTAGCGCCAAAATGTAGTTACATCACTCCTGTTCCGGGAGGTGTTGGATTAATGACCATTGTTTCATTACTACAAAATACCTTAAAAAGTTATCAACTTAAAAACTAATTTCCATGAAATATTTAGTGGTGCTACTATTGGCAGTTCTTGTATTGCCTTCATGCGATGCTACAAAAACTAAACCCGGTACAGAAAGTACCGCTAGTACTTTGTTAAAGGTAAAACGATGCGAATTTAAAATGGGGGAAGATTTATTTCTTACGCCAATAGATTCTGCTGCCATGGATCCGGAAGGCTATTATTATATCTCTTCGCACAAGTCGGATAATGTAATGCAGGTATTTTTATTTACCGACAGTATTGATGCCAATCAAAAGGTAGAAGACCAAAAAGCTGCTTTGAATACCCCTTCAATTTTTACCGCTAAATCAATTGAAAAATTTGAAAAATGGGGCAATTATACCGGGAAAGGTATTCACATGAAAGGCAATTATAACGGTGGCATCATTAAAGGTAAAATTGATGTTTTTGCTGCTGCACAAGGTAGCAAAGGCTTTTTAATTATACGTCAAACGGTAACCAACGACGATAATGATATTGCTCAATTTGATCAATTAGAAAGAAGTTTTAAATTATATTAAATAAATACTATACATTATTATGACCGCAACAATCAGTACTGCCAAAGGCGACATGCAAATCGAGTTTTTTGAAAAGGATGCACCGGGTACGGTAGCTAACTTCGTTAAATTAGCGAAATCAGGATTTTATGATGGCTTAAAATTTCATCGCGTTATTCCTGATTTTGTAATACAAGGTGGTTGTCCTAATGGAATCGGAAATGGCGGTCCTGGTTACACCATTCCTTGCGAATTGACCGGTGAAAATCAATACCATGATCGTGGTGTTTTAAGTATGGCACATGCCGGCCGTAATACCGGTGGATCACAATTTTTTATCTGCCACAGCCGCAAAAATACTGCACATTTAGACCGTAATCATACTTGCTTCGGTAAAGTTGTGGATGGTTTAGATGTTATTGACAAGATTGTTCAAGGTGATGTCATGACCAAAGTGACTATTCACGAGAATTAATTTTTTGCTACATTTAAGGCGAAACCCAGTAACCTTAACCCCATGAAATTTGCTTTGTCAGTTTTGGCAATAGTACTGTTTTGTTATTCCAGTAACAATGCAATTGCCCAACCTAAAGCTGAACAAACCGTGTTTCGCTTTAAGAACTATTCCTTAGCGGATGGTTTATGCGAAAACAATACGTATTGGATTTTTCAGGACAGCAAAGGGTTCATGTGGTTTTGTACGCAAACCGGCTTGAGTCGTTTTGATGGACTTCATTTTCGGAATTATGTTTACGATCCGGATGATTCCATGTCGATACGACCGGGGCTCGTTTCGGGCATTTGTGAAGATGAGCAACATCGCATGTTGGTCACTGTTCAAGGAGGCGGATTCAATATCTTAGATCCGGTGAGTGGTAAATTTTCCTATTACCTCCCCAATTCAGGACCCGGTAAGGCGCTTAGTCAACTTACGGCAGTTAGTCTTTTGCGTGCTTCAGATGGAATGGTTTATATCGGTACTTATCGAGGCGGACTGAATCAATATAATCCGCATACCAATACCATACAGGTGTTTAAAAAAGATCCGAATGATAAAAACAGTATTGCCAGTAATTACATTGAAGCCATTTCTGAAGATAGTAATGGCATACTTTGGTTAGGGAGTTATTATGGTGGCCTACTTCGATTTGACCCGAAGACTAAGCTGTTTGAGCAATATTTAATTCCGTTTGAAAAAGAAAATTCAGACCGCGATCAAATTGTTTTGTGCTTGGTGAATGAAGATGATAATCATTTAAT
>JAHEYX010000399.1 GCA_023251415.1 Chitinophagales bacterium | reverse complement strand
AAAGCGCTTTAGGCATAATATAAAGCATAGCAACCATGAAGTATAGTTTAATTATTCTAGTGCTTGGATTTACATGCTTTGCTTGCACCAATCAACAGCACTGTAATTTACCAAACCTAAAAGCAAAAAAGCAAGATACCCTTGCAGTGGATACTTGTAAAGGCGTACTTCGAGAAGCTTGGGAAGTTTACAATGATTCTTTTTTAGTGAATTGCTACGAACCGTATTTTAACAAGCAGCAAATTCATTTTGATTGCAGTACCTGCGAGCAAGTGTTTCTAACTATAAGTTTAAAAATAGATGCAGTTGGGCATTGCTCAGCTTATCAACTTACTTCAGAATACATTTGGTGTAAGCAACTTAGCGAAACTGATAAAGTAGATTTCAAAAATCAAGTACATGATTATTTATACAGCCATAAATTTGCAGCTTGCTTTTACAACAAACAGTTAATCCTAAAATTACATCCCAAGGCTATATTGAAATGCTAATGGCAGTTCATCAAAAATTTGTTTTAATCAAACCATGCAAACACCACTAAAACTGCTTCGCACCAATTCGGCATATCCCGATTTTATCAGCCTAGTACATTTACTCGATCAGGATTTGGCCCAACGTGATGGCGAGGAACATGCTTTTTATGCGCAATACAATAAAGTTCCGAATTTGAATACGGTTGTTGTAGCTTATCAAAACGATACCCCTGTGGCATGTGGTGCTATTAAAGAATGGGATGAATCAACAATGGAAGTTAAACGCATGTATGTTCCGCCAAGCTTTCGCAATCAAGGTATTGCAGCGCTTGTATTGGCTGAACTTGAAGCTTGGACGAAAGAACTCCATTACAACCGTTGCATTCTGGAAACCGGCATCAAGCAGCCCGAAGCTATACGTTTGTACCAAAAATGCGGGTATCAAATTATACCTAATTACGGGCAATATAGTGGGGTAAGCAATAGTGTTTGTTTTGAAAAACGGCTGTACTAAAATTCAACTATAAAAATTCACCTTGTTAATTTAGTGCTGCTCAATGGCTAAGAGTGACATGATTTTTTTTAATGACCTGTTCATAGCAATTATTGCGAATTTAGCTGTTTGAGCCCCACTTTTAAATCTAGTTTTTTAGCTAAAAAAGTAGAAAAGTTGTTTTTATATTAGCAAAATATTTGATAAAACACATTTAAACCCACCGTATGCAATCGCTTCAAAACCTTCATTTCCGTATAGTTGTTTTCGTAATGCTCGTAACCTTTGCTGCCTGTAATTCAGGTAAAGGGCCTGCTCCAACTGATGATACCACTGTTGTTAAAAAGGATACCACGGCTGTTATTGAAACAGACACGACCGCTGAAGTTGCTGCTAAATACCATGGCGTAGATGTTTCGAAATACAATGGCAATGCAGTTGAAGAAATTGATGCAGCCGACAGTTTGTATTTTATCATTTGTAAAGCTACAGAAGGTGTCACCTTGGTAGATCCTAGTTTGCGCAGCAATTGGAAATTAATTCGCGATAAAAAAATGATACTAGGCGCTTATCACTTTTATCATACTGATGATGATCCAACGGCTCAAGCACAGTTCTATTGTTCAACCGTTGATGCACAAGGCAAATTAGATATTACACCAATTGTAGACATTGAGCAAGGAAGCTTAACTCCAAACCAAGCCACCAATACCAATCAACTGCAAAGCAATTTGTTGATTTATTTAAATGTAATCGAAAAGCATTACAAACGTATACCAATGATTTATACGGGAGAAGCCTTTGCACAGCAGTTTTTGAATAATCCGGTGTTTGCAAAATATCCATTGTGGTTGGCTGAATATTCCGGTAAAGCTAAACCAATACTACCGGATACTTGGAAAGCTACCGGTTATAAAATATGGCAAAAACGCGCCAATTTTGATATTAATTCTACTCCAACTGACTATGATGTTTACTTTGGTAAATTGAGTGAGTTATAAATTGCGGTGGCTGATTAGTAGCTAATTTGTTTGCGTTTGCCAACAAAATGACTCAGTATTTTTTGGATGTCTTTATTGTGTGGATAGGCTTTTATACTATCGCGCATTGTCTCGAGATTTGGGTTTCCCAAATCCGTATCATAATAACCAAAACCTTTATAAATACCCTTTTCAACACATATAATGGCTTTTTCAGTTGTTGTTCTACCCTTGTCAATTAAGAGGAAACTCTTTTCTTGAAAACTGAATTTTTGAATGGCTGCCTCAACACGTGCATTATAAGCTGTAGCACTTTCTTCCCCCATACAAGCACCCATGCATTTTTTAATCTGTCGATTAAAGCAAGGTCCTTTAAAGGCATGTAAGTCGCATTTGCTTAAACACAATTGATAGGTAGAAACAAGGTTCGTCAATTGAGTTTTAGCAGCTACTAATTGATCAAAAGTAAGTAAGGCTGCTTCGTCTTCTTGATAGGGTGCTAATTTCAATTGGATATACCCTTGTTCATCTATAAAAGAATATAAACCAAAGTAGGGGATGGCTCTACTTCTTTTCTGTGCCGTATTGAATAAGGGCTTCCATTTTTTTATTTCATCCGATTCCAGCAAAAGCGCAACCAATTCACTGCCGGTTTCTTCGTATGTTATGGTTGCAATTTCTTGATGTAAGCGTAAAGCTTTTTTAGTTTTTAAGGATAAAAAATGTTGACCAATGCGTTTACGGATATCATTGCTTTTACCAACGTAAATAATTTTACCCG
>JAHEYX010000076.1 GCA_023251415.1 Chitinophagales bacterium | reverse complement strand
AAGCTACATTTAATAATCGAAGAAAGTTATTGAATGTAACTACCGATGTGCTTACTTGGAATAATTAAATGAATTGGACAGCAGTCTGTTAACCATGGTATAAAATAAAAAAGGTTGGCAAACAGTATTTGTTTACCAACCTTTTTTTAACTAGGTAATTAAGCTCCGAACTCTCTTCTAATCACATTCAATGCACCACCTTCTTTAAACCAACCAATTTGTGATTCGTTGTAAGTGTGATTTACTGTAATGCTTTCAGAACTGCCATCTTTGTGATGTAAAGCTAATGTCAGAGGCGTGTTTGGAGCAAATGTCGTTAAACCGATAATGTCCATTACATCATCCTCTTGTATTTTGTTGTAATCTTCTTTATTAGCAAATGTTAAAGCCAACATGCCTTGTTTTTTCAAATTGGTTTCATGAATACGTGCAAAAGATTTTACAAGAATGGCACGAACACCTAAATGACGAGGTTCCATGGCTGCATGTTCACGTGAAGAACCTTCACCATAATTCTCATCACCAACCACAATTGAACCAATACCGGCAGCTTTATAAGCGCGTTGTACATCAGGCACAGCGGCATATGAACCGTCCAATTGATTTTTTACTTTGTTAGCTGTTTCGTTAAAGAAATTGATAGCTCCGATCAACATATTATTGCTGATATTATCCAAATGCCCACGGAACTTTAACCAAGGACCGGCCATCGAAATATGATCAGTGGTACATTTACCTTTTGCCTTAATCAATAATTTTAAACCTTTCAAATCACTTCCTTCCCATGCCGCAAAAGGAGCTAACAATTGTAAACGCTTAGAGTCTACTGCTACATTCACTTGAACTGCCGACCCATCTGCAATTGGAGCAACAAAGCCTGCATCCTCTACTGCAAATCCTTTAGTTGGTAATTCATCACCATAAGGTGCATCTAATTTTACTTGTTCACCTTTTTCGTTAGTTAATGTATCGGTTAATGGATTAAATCCTAAATCACCGGCAATAGCTAGAGCGGTTACTATTTCCGGCGATGCAACAAACGCATAAGTGTTGGGGTTACCATCTTGGCGAGCAGCAAAGTTTCTGTTGAAGGAATGAATAATGCTGTTCTTTTCTTTCTTTTCAGCACCTACGCGGCTCCACATTCCAATACATGGACCACAAGCATTGGCATATACTTTAGCACCAATTTTATCAAAAACATCAATAAAACCGTCACGTGCAATGGTATAACGAATTTGTTCAGAACCCGGATTAATACCGAATTCGGCTTTTGATTTCAAGCCTTTTTCCGAAACTTGTTTAGCCAAACTTACCGCGCGTGAAATATCTTCATACGATGAGTTGGTGCAACTTCCAATTAAACCTACTTCAATTTTAGCAGGCCAGTTATTAGCAACAAGTGCTTCTTTCATTTTAGAAATTGGTGTCGCTAAATCCGGTGTGAAAGGTCCATTGATATAAGGCTCTAATTCATCTAAATTAATTTCTATCACTTCATCAAAATAAGCTGAAGGATTAGCATAACAAGCAGCATCGCCGGTTAAATGTTCGGCAATATTATCAGCCAAAGCAGCAACATCAGCACGTCCGGTTGCTTTTAAATAACGACTCATACTTTCATCATATCCAAATGTTGAAGTAGTAGCTCCAATTTCAGCACCCATATTACAAATGGTACCTTTACCTGTACAACTCATGCTGGTTGCGCCTTCACCAAAATATTCAACGATAGCACCGGTTCCGCCTTTTACAGTTAAAATACCGGCTACTTTTAATATCACGTCTTTTGCAGAAGCCCAACCGTTTAATTTTCCGGTTAATTTAACACCGATTAATTTCGGAAATTTCAGCTCCCATGCTAAACCGGCCATTACATCAACAGCATCAGCTCCTCCAACCCCAATAGCAATCATGCCTAAACCACCTGCATTCACGGTATGACTGTCAGTTCCAATCATCATTCCACCCGGGAATGCATAATTTTCAAGTACAATTTGATGGATAATTCCGGCACCCGGTTTCCAGAAACCTATTCCGTATTTATTAGAAACTGAAGCCAAAAAGTCAAACACTTCTTTGCTTTCATTATTTGCAAATTCTAAATCGGTTTGAGCCCCTTCTTTAGCCATAATTAAGTGATCGCAATGCACCGATGAAGGAACAGCAGCGCTTTTACGTCCACAAGTCATAAACTGAAGTAAAGCCATTTGAGCAGTTGCATCTTGCATAGCTACGCGATCCGGTGCAAAATCAACATAACTTTTACTGCGTTCAAATCCACCTGCCGGCACTTGCATATCGGCATGTAAATGCGAATACAATATTTTTTCAGCTAAAGTAAGCGGCTTGCCTACTTGTTTACGCGCTGCATCAATTTTAGCAGGCATTTCGGCGTAAACTTTTTTAATCATTTCAATGTCGTAAGCCATAAGTTAGAATCTATTGTTTTAAGAATAATAATCGATTAGCGGCGCACCGGTACTTCTATCGGAATTTCACGGTTTGGGGCGCAAAGATACAAAAGTGCAAAATGAAAAGCGAATATTTTGCAATGCGTCATAAGTTGGATTTACTAAAGCATTGATTTATCCAGCCAATTTTTAATAGTTTTGTCCACTACCTAAACACAATTTTTATGTCATTTCAAGCATATATGGATAATATCCAAGCCAAAACCGGCAATAGCCCTGAACAATTTAAAAAATTAGCCGAAAAAAAGGGTTTTTTAGAAAAGGGAAAACTTAAAAGTGATGTAAAGGCAGGAGCAATTGTTGAATGGCTCAAGACCGAGTTTGAACTGGGTCATGGACACGCAATGGCACTTTTCGCCTATTTTAAAGGTAAAAGGGATTAGCGTTTTTAATCGCATGGCTATCAACCCGGTCAAGCTTTTAAAACCGATTATCATTAGCGGCAAAAAGGAGATTAATTCCATGTTAAATCGCACTTTTTACAGATTTCCAAGAAGTGGCGTTTTTTTATTTATACACCTAAAGTGTGTAATACCCTGTTAACTATAGTGCATAACTGCTCAATTTGTGTTAATTTGCTGTTTATAATTGCATTTTTATGCACAAAAAGGGTGGAGAAAATATTTTAACTTAACTATTTGGTTAAGCACAAAAAATAATTCTTCTTTGCCACCCCTCAAAAAAAGCATAATTGAAGAAGGGCTGCTTGTACACGCTTTTAACCAGGGATGCCAAAGGTCATACTACCCGAAGATTACTCGTAACCACCTGTTGTTGATCAATAGCAATAACAAAATTGAAAAAGAATGGCAGAACAATATACTGATATCGGAAAAGGATTAAATCGATTTAAAAAGAAAACGCCTAATAGTGATATATCGCAATTTGTATTTGGTAAAGTGCCTCCACAAGCGCGTGAATTAGAGGAAGCGGTTTTAGGAGCCGTAATGCTTGAAAAAGATGCCTTACCCGCCATTGTTGATTTTTTGAAACCGGAGAGTTTTTACGTTGAAGCCAACAAGTTAATTTATGGAGCTATTCAACGTTTGTTTAACAAATCAGAGCCAATCGATATTTTAACAGTAACCGAAGAACTACGTAAATCAGGTGAGTTAGAAGTAGCCGGCGGTCCATATTATGTTACGGAATTAACCAATCGGGTTGCTACAGCAGCTAACGTGGAGTATCATGCGCGTATCATTGCGCAAAAATATATCCAACGCGAGTTAATTCGTACGTCAACTGAAATTGTAAAAGATGCCTTTGAAGATACCACCGATGTGTTTGAATTGCTGGATCGCAGCGAACAACATTTGTTTGCAATCACCGATCAAAACATGCGTCGTAATTATGCTGATGTAGGGTCGTTGATTGTTCAGGCTAAAAAGGATATTATTAATGCGGCCGAACATCAAGATAAACTTACCGGCGTTGCTTCCGGCTTTGTGAATTTGGATCGTATGACCGGTGGTTGGCAGAAAAGTGATTTGATTATCGTGGCAGCTCGTCCGGGTATGGGTAAAACCTCTTTCGTATTAAGTATGGCCCGCAATGCGGCTTTAGTTGGCAAGAAAGCAGTAGCGCTTTTTTCACTAGAAATGGCGGCCTTGCAATTAACTACACGTCTTATTTCTGCCGAAGCAGAATTGCCTATTGAAAAATTACGTAAAGGGAATTTGGCTCAATACGAATTGCAGCAAATGGAAGCTAAAGTGAGTGAATTGAGTGAGGCACAAATTTTTATTGATGACACCCCGGCATTAAATATTTTTGAATTACGCGCAAAAGCCCGTCGTTTAAAAATGCAACATAATATTGAAATGATTATCATCGATTACTTGCAGTTGATGAGTGGTGGAGGTGATAATAAGAATGGCAATCGGGAACAAGAAATTTCGAATATTTCACGCTCTTTAAAGAATATTGCCAAAGAACTCAATATTCCGGTAATTGCACTTTCTCAATTAAGTCGTGCCGTAGAAACCAGAGGAGGTAATAAACGTCCGCAATTGAGTGATTTACGTGAATCGGGTGCGATAGAACAAGATGCCGATATGGTGGTATTCTTGTATCGTCCGGAATACTATGGTATTGAAGTAGATGAAAACAATTTTTCAACTAAAGGAAAAGCGGAAGTAATTATAGCCAAACACCGTAACGGAGCTTTAGATACGGTTCCAATTAAATTTATTGGTCAATTTGCTAAGTTTGAAGATTGGGACGATTTGGGTGGAGGAAATGAACCTAGCACAACCGACCGTCAAAGCTATACCACTGTAGCTTCTAAAATGCATGAATTGGGTAATGATAAAGATGCAGGCGGAGCCAGTATCGAGTATGATTTGGATGATCCGTTTTAGTCATTCATCCTAAAAATGGAGTGCTTTTGCTAGTATCAATTTATACCCTAAATTTGCCCACTTTTAAATTTTAGCTGTGTATGTCGTCACATACGAAAGAACAAATCAAAAACAACACAAAAACGCTTGTTAGCGGTCCATTTGCTTTGCTATTGCATAACGATGATGTCAATACGTTTGATTGGGTAATTACGTGTTTAGTAAAAGTATGTGCTCACCAAGTATTACAAGCCACGCAGTGTGCATTCATCGTTCACCATAACGGAAAGTGCGATGTGAAACGCGGCGATTTAGATACCTTAAGTTTGATGTGTGATCAACTGCATGCTGCCGGATTAACCGCATCCATAGAAGTGGTTGATTAATCGTAGCATTAAATTGAACTAAGTAAAATAAAAAAGCCGCTTCATTTGATGAAGCGGCTTTTTTAGTAGTATTAATTGGAAGCTTATTCGGCAACAACTTCTACGTTGATCGTAGCGATGATGTCTTTATGTAAGTTAATCGTTGCGCTAAAAGTACCCAACATTTTAACTTCTTCAGCCAAGTGGATTTTCTTACGGTCAATATCCACATTCTTTTGCTTTTTAATAGCATCAGCAATTTGGATAGCAGTAACTGCACCAAAGATTTTACCGCTAGTACCGGTTTTAGCACCAACAGTAATAACTGAATTGTTCAAGACATCAGCAATAGCGCGTAATTCGGCTACTACTTTTTCTTGTTTAGCTTGATATTGCTTCATTTTTTCAGCAATCATCTTCTTGTTGGATTCATTAGCAACAAGTGCCCAACCTTTCGGGATCAGGTAGTTGCGGGCAAAACCCGGACGAACCTTTACCACTTCATTATAGGAGCCAACTTTATCGACATCCTGAGTTAATATGATTTCCATGATAGATTAAGAGTTTAGATTTCTAATTAAAGAAAAGTGAAAAGATTATTTCAGGCCATCGGCTACATAAGGCATTAAAGCCAAATGACGAGCGCGTTTTACAGCTTGTGAAACTTTGCGTTGATATTTTAAAGAAGTACCGGTAATACGACGAGGTAAAATTTTACCTTGTTCGTTTACAAAACGTAACAAATAATCGGTGTCTTTATAATCGATGTATTTGATACCATACTTTAAGAAACGACAGTATTTATTTTCACCGCGTTTAATGTTATTAGAAGATAAAAACTTGATATCTTTTTTTTGTGCTACAGCCATTGTGTTAGGGATTTAATTAAGCAGAAGCACCTTCCGTAGGAGCAGCTTCTGACTTAGAGTTAACGTTTTTTTTGTTTTTGCCAACTAATCCGGCTCTTTTGTCGTTGTTGTATTTAATGGCATATTTATCCAATAATACAGTTAAGAAGCGCAAAACGCGTTCGTTATCACGAACCATTTCTACTTCCATTTCAGCAACTACGTCGTGTTCGGCTTGGTATTCCAAAACCACGTAAAATCCAGATTGTTTGTTTTCAATTGGGTAAGCCAATTGTTTAAGTCCCCAGTTTTCTTGATGTAACACCTCCGCTTTTTTCTTTTTAAGCCATTTGGTGTAGCCATTTACGGCGTTTTTGAGCTCATCTTCACTCAGAAGTGGGGACAGGATGATTACAGTTTCATACTGTTTGAGCATAATGTTTAGAATTTAATTGTTAAAAAATTTTGGACCGCAAAGGTATACTTCTATTCTAGAACAACCAAACCTATTCAAAAAATAATTAATAAAATATTTTTTAGCAAGAATATTGATTTTTGTCAATAAATGATTTATGTTTGTCCTTCACAAAAAAAATTAAGTTAAATTACTTAGCAAAATCAGTATAATTTACAATATAAAGCAAAACCCAATTTCATATGTCAAACCTTAAATTTTTATTCTTCGATGCCCTTAAAGGCAGCATTTTTGTGTTCGCCTTGTGTTTTCTAACATTGGGAAACGCAAAAGCACAACAAGTTAGCTCATCAGAAACAAAGCCTGCAACCGTTACAGCTAAGCAAATTGAACAATGGCAATCTCAACACGATGCTTTACTTATTAAGGTAAAGGATGGAACTGCAACTTCTGAAGAAGTAGTATTAATGAATGAGTTGGAACAAAAAATTAAGATAGAAAAGGCAAAATTAGTAGCTGTTACTATTCCAAATACAAGTGGAACAAAAAACACGAATGCTTCTTCTGCAGAGGAGGAAGGTAAAAAAATGGCTTTACCTGTCGAATTAAAATAACCTTTAAAAAATAGAATATGAAAAATATTAAACTAACTAATTTTACGAAGTTTTCATTGCTAGTTGCAATGTTAGCGCTCTTCAGTGTTACAAGTAAAGCTCAAATTGCAGCAGGAACTTATGCAATACCGAGTTTAACATATCCAACAATTGCTGCTGCCATTACAGATTTGAATACAAATGGCATAAGTGGTCCTGTAGTTTTTAATGTTGGAGCAGGTATTTCATATACTGAGACGGCGCCATCCGGTGGATTTATACTTGGCAGTACTACGCTAAATGCCAGCACCTCAGCAACCAATACTATTACCATTCAAAAGGATCCTACTGCGCTAGCTAATCCGGTTTTAACAGCATTTACACCCGGAACTGGTTTTACAGACGGTATTTTTAAAATTCAAGGGGTTGATTATTTAACCATCGATGCGATTAATTTGCAAGAAAATGCAGCTAATAATGTGTTGGCAACTAATAATGCTTGGATGGAGTGGGGCTATGCTTTAGTTAAATTGGGAGCTGCTTCACCGTATGATGGTTGTAATTATAATACTATTAAAAATTGTACAATTACATTAAGTCGATTAAACGCCGGAGCTAATCCTACAGCAGCCGTAGCCGGACCATATGCCTCAACAGGTATTATAGCTGCAAATTTTACAGCCACTAGCACCACAGCACTTACACTTTCTACACCGGATGAAACCAATAGTTACAATAAATTTTATTCAAACTTAGTAACCAATTGTTATTTGGGTATAGTTTGTATTGGATTTAATGCATCAACTCCATTTTCACTTTATGATCAAGGCAACGATATTGGTGGTAGCTCTGCCTTAACCGGAAACACCTTAAATAATTGTGGTGGAACAACTACTTCAACAAATTTTGGTTATTATAGTTTTTGTGGCAATAACGTAAATATTTCATACAATACTTATGATAATGCTGCTAATGGTGGCGTTGGAAGTCTTGGTTCCGTGTGTGGTGTTTTTGTTTCCGGTTCAGCTACTCAAGGAGCAGTAAATGCAACTATAAATAATAACATTATTAAGCTAACTACAGGAGCAACAAATGCATCTACTAATTCAGGTATTCAAGCGCCTGCTTCCGGTAATGTAGTAATAAACAACAATACCTTTCGCGCAGCCACACAAGCCTTAGTTACAGGAAGTTTTGTTTTTGTATTTATTACAAGCACAAATGCCACATCTGTTACTGTTTCCAATAATATTTTTGATAATATTTCAATAAGTACTTCAGGTACAATTGGTCTTATCTTTAATAACAATACAACCGATCAGTATTTAACTATTACCGGAAATACCATTAGTGGTTCTTTAGCAAGAACAGGTGCAGCAGCAGGTGCAACTACTTGTATTAATGACAATGGCTCACCTACTACAGGTTTACATACGATTTCAGGGAATAATTTTAGCAATATTTCTCAAACAGGAACTGGTACTGTTACGGGTATAAGTTATCAATGTGGAAGTAGCTTAGGTGCCGGCCCTGTATTAAACATAAGTGGCAATACAATTAGTAATATTACAAGTGCAAGCAGTTCTATCGTTGGTATGGTAACAGGCTTTGGTTATATCAACAACATCAATAATAATACAATTAATAATCTCACCTCAAGTGGTACTACAACTAGCGGCGCTATTACAGGTTTAAGTATAACAACTAGTGCTTTAGGTATTAATTGCTACGGTAATAATATTAACACCTTAAACTCAAATACGACAACAAATACCTCTGCAGTAACTGGTATTCAAATATCAGGATCAGCTGGAAGTACTTATTATGTCTATAAAAATAAAGTTTATGGTTTGAATAATGCAACAACATCTACAGGAACTGTAAATGGATTATTAATTGCATCAGGAGCTACAACTGATAATGTTTATGACAATATGATTGGTTTATTAACTGCACCTGCTGGTAATTCGGCAGCTCCGGCTGACCAAGTAAGAGGTATCAATATTACTTCTACCTCAACACTGCAAACGATAAACTTGTCGTATAATACGGTTTATATGACCGGTACTTCATCTGGAACGAATTGGGGAACCTCAGGTTTATTCCACACTATTTCAACTACAGCCACTACAGCATCCTTAGTTGCAAAAAATAATATCATAATTAACAATACAGTGCCTAAAGGAACAGGTAAAGCTGTTGCATTCCGTCGCTCCGGTGGTGCAGCAACTAACTTAGCTAATTATGCAACGGCGTCTGATAAAAACATGTTCTATTGCGGCACACCAAGTGCGTCAAACCCAATTTATTACGATGGAACATCAACCCTAAACAATATTGCAAATTATATAGGAGGTGTAATAACCGCCGGAACAATTGCACCTAGAGATGCGAATTCTGTTACTGAAACAACAACTCCATTCTTAAGTACAGTTGGTTCGAATGCAGGTTTCTTGCGTATCGATTCAACCCAAGCTACAGTTTGCTCTAATGCAGGGGTTGCAATCGGTTCTATAACCGATGATTATTTTGGTAATATCCGTCAGGGAAGTCCTGGTTATGGTGGAACCGGTACTGCACCGGACATTGGCGGTAGCGAATTTAATCCATTTGTTGCTTGTACCACACCGGCTCCTGGTAATACCTTAACATCTTCTGCAACAACATGCCCATCCTTTCCGGTAACATTGAGTTTGCAGAATGTGACTGCAGGGAATACCGTAACCTATCAATGGTATTCTGGACCAACCAATAGTGGTCCATGGACTGCTTTTGGAACTAATGCCCCAACTCAAACAATAGCACCGGCCACTACTTTGTGGTACTATTGTAATGTAACTTGTTCTGTAGGCCCTGTTTCTACTCCATCAACACCGGTCCAAGTAACTACAGTATTAACACATGCCTGTTATTGTGCAGCAAACGCAACTTCAGGTTGTAATGGCGGTTCGATTTCGATTTTGAATGTTTCTTTAAACACTATTAACAATGCCACTGTTTGTACTGCATTAAATTACAATGACTACAGCGGTTCTATATCAACTTCATTAGGTCAAGGGATGACTTTCCCAATGAATGTTTCTGCTAATGCAACTTATAATAACGATGCTTGCACCGTTTGGTTTGATTGGAATCAGAATGGTATTTTTGGTGATAACACTAATGAAAAATACACCCTAATTGGAAATGGTAATTATACCGGCAATATAGTAGTCCCTATGACTGCTTCATTAGGTAATACATATATGCGTATTCGTATCGCTTATGCTTTAGGAACATTACCAACTTCACCATGTGGAACAGCATCTACAGGGGAAGTAGAAGATTATGCAGTAACTGTTTCAGCACCTATAAACGATGCTGCAGTATCTACTATTTATACCTTGGGTAAATTACCAAAGAACTACGGAGGTGCACATGCAGTGAAAGTGAAAATTTCGAATACCGGTTCATTCGCAATGACTAATCTACCGGTAACATTAAATGTTACAGGTGCAAATACCTTTACAAATACAAAAATCATTTCTTCATTAGCGTCCGGATCATTTACTACCGTAACATTCAACGCATACACGCCAACAAATTTAGGTACTAATACCATTACAGTTACTATTCCAAATGATGGTGCTAATGGTAATAACTCAGCAACAACTCAACAAGATATAACGGCAAACGTATTTTCATTTAAAGATCCGGCTCTAACTTTTTCAGGAAACGTTAGTCCAAGC
>JAHEYX010000075.1 GCA_023251415.1 Chitinophagales bacterium | reverse complement strand
AGATAAAATGGTACAATTAAGCGAAACCCAACAAACACAGCAATGCATTGCCAATAGCCAACTGCAGGTTTTGCCCAATACCCCGCATCCTTATGAACAGGTCGACCTGAATATCCTCTTGCCGTATTTGAAATTTTAAGCCTGCTCACACAATCCACTCAAATTTCCCTATTTTAGCGGCTTATGATTTTTTTCATCATCTTTTTAACCATACTGTTTTCGGCCTTTTTCTCGGGTTATGAAATTGCGTTTGTATCAGCCAACAAATTAAAAATTGAGCTGGGCAAATCCCAACAACAATTATCGGCACGCATACTCAGCCGTTTTATTAAACAACCTTCACACTTCATCGGAACCATACTGGTTGGTAATAACATCGCTTTGGTTATTTACTCGATTATGATGTCGCGTTTGATTGACCATCGCATTGCTGCTTTTACCGGACAAGAAGATAAAAGCTTTGGCGTATTAGTGATTTCCACTTTAATTTCTACTCATATCATTTTGATCTTCGGCGAGTTTATTCCTAAAGCTTTATTTCGCTTACAACCCAATGGAGTACTCAGTTTTTTCGCTATTCCGTTTCAAGGCATTTATTGGATTCTTTCACCAATAGCAGTCGGTTTTGCTTATTTATCTAAACTGATTTTAAAAGGTTTGTTCGGACTGAAGATTGAAGAAAAGAAACCCGTTTTTGAACGTGCCGACTTAGAACATTTCATTCGTCAAAATCAACCGCAAGAAGTTCAATACCAAGACATCAATACCGATTTGTTTGAAAATGCCCTTTACCTCACGCAAGTAAAAGTGCGCGAATGTATGATACCGCGTACCGAAATGGTAATGATAGCGGTTGATGCCAATATCACTGAATTAAAAGAACAATTCATTCAAACCAAATTATCGAAACTGATTGTTTATGATGAAGAAGTAGATAATGTTTTGGGATACGTACACCACCAGGATTTATTGAAAAATCCAACTACCATTCGTTCAATCATTAAGCAAGTTCCTGCCATTCCGGAATCGATGCCTGCTGTTGATTTGATGAATTTGTTTATGCGCGAACGCAAAAGTATAGCTTGGGTAGTAGATGAACACGGTGGCACTGCCGGATTAGTAACCATGGAAGATGTGCTCGAAGAAATTTTTGGCGATATTCAGGATGAATACGATGCCGTAGATGGTTTAGTCGATCAACAATTGGCCGAAGAAGAATTTCTTTTCAGCGGTCGTTTAGAAATTGACTTCATCAACGATAAATACCATTTGAACATTCCACACGGCGAATACGAAACCCTTTCCGGTTACATTTTGGCTAACTACGAAAGTATCCCTACCGTTAACGAAGAACTCAATATCGATAATTTCGATATCACCATTATTGCGGTTAGTGAAACCAAAATTGAAACCGTTAAATTAAAAGTGATTCCAAAGATTTAATTCCCAACGCCACGCCACTAAACCATGAAGTATTTAATAGCCGGATTAGGCAATATCGGAGATGAATATGCAAATACCCGCCACAATATTGGCTTTGATGTAGTGCAACAATTAGCAGCCGAACAAAATGTGAAGTTCAAAATTGACCGCTTAGCTTATCATACTTTCTTTACGCATAAAGGGCGTCAGTTTCATTTAATCATGCCCACTACTTACATGAACTTAAGTGGTAAAGCTGTTAAATATTGGATGAACGAATTAAAGCTACCCAAAGAAAATGTATTGATTGTTTTAGATGATTTGGCTTTACCCTTGGGCACTTTACGTATGAAAGGCAAAGGCAGCGACGCGGGTCACAATGGCTTAAAAAACATTGCGCAAGAATTGGGCGGTGCCGATTATCCGCGTTTGAAATTTGGTATCGGAAACGATTTTCACAAAGGCAAACAAATCAATTTTGTATTGGGTAAATTCAACGATCAAGAACATCATGTGCTTCAACCCAAAATCAAAAAAGCCATCGAAATGATCCTGGGTTTCGGAACCATTGGCATTGAACGCACCATGAATTTTTACAACGAATAAGATTGTTGCAACAACGGCATTCAACCTTTTTCGTTCTTTTTTGTTAATTATACTAGCTTATCGAAATTCGAATAAGTACCGATTGCGCTTAACAAGCCATTCCATTGAACAGTAAAAAATACAAGTATGAATATGCATCTTTATCCGGCAAACTCTCGTGGAGGCGCCGACCATGGCTGGTTAAAAGCCAAACACACCTTTAGTTTTGCTTCGTGGTACAATCCCGAACAAATGCACTTTGGGGCTTTGCGTGTATTAAACGATGATTGGATTGCCGGTGGCGAAGGCTTCGGAACACATCCGCACGATAACATGGAAATCATTACCATACCCCATTCCGGTGCTTTAGAACACCGCGATAGTATGGGCAATCACGGTATTATACAAGCCGGCGATGTACAAGTAATGAGCGCCGGAACCGGCATACAACACAGCGAGTTTAATCACAACAGCGATGAAGCTTGTACCCTTTTTCAAATTTGGATTTTCCCGAAAATACGCGGCGTTAAACCTCGCTACGACCAAAAATCATTTGATACCAATGCTATGCACAATCAATTGCTGAACATTGTAGCACCTATGGAATCAAACAGCGATGCATTAAAAATTCACCAAAATGCTTATTTAAGCATGGGTACTTTTGATGCCGGACAACGTATTCCATACACCTTACAACATCCGGGCAATGGTATTTTTATTCAAAATATCAGCGGTGAAATTGCTTGCAACCAACAAACCTTAAAACAACGTGATGCAATGGGAGTATGGGATACTGATAACGTTGAACTAATGGTAAACCAAGCAGCCAAAGTATTAATCATCGAAGTACCAATGGCGCTGCAATAAATCAACAGATGCCAATCGATCAAGAAACAAAAGCAGTTCGTTATCAAAGCGGCCATCCTTTTATCATTCACCTAACAGGCAAACCCGCTTTTTGGCTGGCACGTGGTATTCTGGTATTACTCACGCTCGTTTTGGTACTGGTAACCTGTAGTGGCATTATAGCCTTAATTACCGCACCAAGCCCCGGACTTGCAGCACTATTAGCATCAACAATAGGTGCTTTTGGCGCCTTCTATTTTTTGCGATTGTTTTTATGGAACAATCAACCGCGCGAACAACTGGAATTACATCCCAATCAATTGGTTTACATAGCCGATTATACCTGGTTCAAGAATAAACAAATCTTAGTACGTAATGTTGAATTTAGTGTAAGTATAGTAACAACCCCTGAATCGAAAAACGGTATGAAATCCGGTACCTTGGAGCTAAAGAACAAGTTTCGCAAATGCACTACCGCCATCGTATTACCCGAAAACGAATTAGCAGAACTGCAACAAGAAATTTATAATTATTACAGCAAGATTCCTTTAACTACAAGTGAAGGTTGATGCTTGCCAAAACAATACTTCTCGGCTTTAAATTAACTTTTACTCAAAATAACTCCGCAGTTCCTCAGCCATAAAAAACAACTGCATTTCACACAAGGCTTTTGAAGGGTATTGACTATTAAAGCGACCTAGTGCTTTTGAATTTTGTAACGCTTGTTTTAAATAGGGCTTTAAGCGCATATAAATATCATTGTTGTATTGCGTAAAAAAACGTTGTGATTTCTCGTAGTTCTTGATATGTGTTTTCAACGCTGCAACAGCCGACATACATGAATTAAATACCTTAGTCGTATTTTCAAAATGAAGTAAAAACCAAAACTCAAGACAAGGATTGTTTATTATGATTATAGCATTGGGGTAGTTATTTGTTAATTGTTGCCGATATTGTTCAAGCAATAACAAAGGAGAAGATTTTCCTTTTATCACTGCATTACTTTCACGAATCACCGTATCTAAATCGAGCAGCCAAAACACTTTCGTGAATTCTTTTACAGCCAATTCACACACTAAATTGAATTGCTCGGTTATACTTTTTTTACTCGGAATTTCAGGCTTAATACTTACGCGAATGTCTCGTTCATTACGCTTTAGCATTTGCAAATACCACACTTCCGTTTCTCCATCCACTACTACCGCATAAGCAGGACTTACTGCCGGTAGCTTTCTCTTCACTTTGCTCATAGTTATGTATCAATATAGGTATCTCCTAAGTTTGGCGTTCCATTTAAGCGGCCTGCCTTGTATGCATTTAATATGTTGGTGGTATTACGAATTACAGCGCTATCAAAATCGGCTAATGAATAGAGGACTGTTGCCGCATCATTTTTTTTGTCGGTAAACCAAATCACATCATTTCTAAAAACAGCTTTGTTATCCAATAATTCACGGTTATGGGTAGTAGCTATCAATTGCGAGTGCTTAGCATTTAATACAAAGGACAATAAAAAATGCAAGTACAAATCAGGATGCAAGGATGCTTCTAATTCGTCGATAGCAAATACTGTAGGAGTAGCAATTAATAAAGCCAATAAGCCGGCTAAACCATAATAGCGTTTGGTGCCTTCCGATTCTAATGCCAAGGGTAAAGTGTATTTGGCTTTGTTGATGCTGTGTTCAAACTCGATGTTCACTGAAGTTACCTTTCCACGCTCTTCTAATTTCTTAAATGTAGCATCAGGTTCTTTCACTTGGTTTTTCAAAAAAGCTAGAAGACCTGCCGATAACTGCTCCTCTTGCTCATCGATGATAATATCGGTGATATTAAAATCGGCTTGTTTTAAAATACGCACTACCGCTTCTTTGGCAATGGCATTTTCGCGAATAGCCGTAGTTACCAATTCTTCTAAAGCTGTACGGGTAGAAACCATCGGCTTCAGGTATTCTTTAAACCAATCAATTACCACCTGCAATTCTTTAAAGTTAATATTGGTTTTTAAAAAACCACCGAGTACCGTATTGTTCCACAACGTATTCGCTTCTAAACTTTTTTCTAAAGCCTTATCCTTTGCAATTTTGCTCCCAAAAGAGATGGCAGTAAATTGATTGGCTAAACTGGTGGTACGCTTATACAAATTGGCCTTGTTCGGGTTGTAAAAATTTAGCTCTTCCGACACAATGGCCTTCTTAAAAAACACCACTTCATAACTGTACTTTATTTCTTGATGTATAAAGCTGAGTGAAAGCACCGTGTTTTGATGAGGCGTTTTTTTATCAAACAAAAACGGATTAAAATCCAATTCATCCGTTTTTTTATGCGCCGGTTCAAGTACAAGCTTCCGTAAAAAATCAAGCGCCGTAAGTAAAGTGGTTTTGCCGGAGGCATTGGCTCCATATATCAAGGCCAGCTTTAGTAAACGCAACTTCCCAACTTGTACCGTGTAACTTTCTTCCAAATGCGCAGCTGCATCGGCTTCAAACGAAAGGGTTTGAAGTTGCTTTATGGAACCAAAATTCTGAACACTGAAATTAACTATCATTTTTTACCTCCAATTTGCCATTCACTTACAAATATATCCAACAATTCTTGTTTTAAAAACTTTTTATCCATTTTTTTGTAAACATCTTACATATTTAACCTGAAATACTATTACGCGAGGAAGATTTACGCTGAAACTTGTTAGCTGATGTTCAGCCTAGCTCCCAAGGTATTACAAGCAGTATAAACCTTTCAAGTTATTGTAAAAAAGCAATGAAGCGCATGCATTAAACCGTATGCACTTAACTATAAACGCAAGACTACTGTACCGGCATTTTATAATTGCCCGTCTATAAAATTCAATGTACTACTAATGTTGCATAAAAACTTGCATCATAATCGATACAGCTCGTACTTCAACCCCGCTTCATTCAACAAAGCTGCTAGGCGCTCTTGATGGGTATCGCTGATAAACAACTGACCAAATTCGGGAAATAAGGCCACTAAATTTCTTATCCGGTTTTCATCCATGCGGTCAAATAAGTCATCCAACAACAACAAGGCTTTCTTGCCGGTATGCGTGGCCGTTATTTTCCATTGCGCAAATTTTAAGGCCAATAAAAAACTCTTCTGCTGCCCTTGCGAACCAAATTTCTTTAACGACAAACTCCGTAAACTAAACTCTAAATCATCGCGGTGACAACCCACCAAACTACGTTGCGCAGCTATATCGGCTTGACGGGTTTGTACCAAAGCCGTTGCAAAATCACGGTTTTGAACACCCGATACATACGTTAAACGCACCGCTTCGGCATTGCCGCTAATCAATTGATAATACTGTTCGAAATGTGCACTCAACTCGGGCAAAAAGGCTTGTCGCTTAGCTATAATCGGCTCACCGTATTGCAACAGTTGCGCATCGTAGGTGTCGAGCACTGCTAATAAAGCCTTGTCGGCCCCGTTGCGCTCTGCCAATTGTTTTAATAAGACATTGCGTTGTGCCACTACCTTTTGATATTGCATCAATTGCGTTAAATACGTTTGATCCAATTGACTAATAGCCGTATCCAAAAACTTGCGCCGCACTTCACTCCCTTCTTGAATTAAATCCACATCATAAGGCGTTATCATCACCACCGGAAAACGACCGATATGCTCCGCCAATTTCTCATACACCATATTGTTGCGACTCACTTCTTTCTTGCCCCTTGCCGGTTGCTTAATCAACAGTTTACTTTGCTCGGTGCCGGCATCAAAGTAGCCTTCCAATACAAAAAAATCACAACCCTCTTGTATGTTCTGCGTGTCTTGTGCTATAAAATACGATTTCGTTAAACACAAATAATGGATGGCATCCAACAAATTCGTTTTACCAATACCATTCGAACCGGTAAATCCTATAACCGATTCATTAAAATCAAACACCCGATGGGTATGGTTTTTAAACTGACGAATATGTAGTTGACGAAGATGCACGCTGTAAGTGAAATTTAGCGATTAAAAAAAAGCGCCTGAACTAAAAGAACAAGCGCTTTGTGGTTGAGGTTAGTCGCGTTTCAGATCAAATTTCTCAATCTTGTTGTACAAGTGACTACGTTGTATATCAATCTCGTCGGCGGTTTTCGTTACATTCCAATTGTTCTTCTGCAATTTGTATTCGATAAATATTTTCTCGATATGATCTTTAAAGTCTTGAAACTTATCATAGGTTTCGAAAATATCTTCTATCGTATTGGCTTTCGATTTACTGCCCACCACATAATTCAATACTTCTGCTTCTGTAATTTTTTGATCACTCAAAATCACCAAACGTTCAATTACGTTATGCAGCTCGCGAATATTACCACCCCATTGTATCTCTTGCAATTCGGCCATGGCTTTAGGCGTAATGATTTTACGCGGTATGCTGTAATCTTCGCAAATTTCGTTTACAAAACGTTCGGCTATCATTGGTATATCTTCCAAACGCTCGTTCAACGACGGTACATGTATCAAAATCACACTCAAGCGGTGATACAAATCTACACGGAATAAATTCTTATCAATCTCTTTATTCAAATCTTTATTGGTAGCAGCAATTACACGCACATCTACCGGAATGTCTTTGTCGCCACCCACACGCGTAATTTTATTTTCCTGCAAGGCACGCAATACTTTTGCCTGAGCCGATAAACTCATATCACCAATTTCATCCAAAAACAAAGTACCGCCATTGGCTTGTTCAAACTTACCCAACCGTTGTTTAATGGCCGAAGTAAAGGCTCCTTTTTCATGACCAAACAATTCACTTTCGATTAATTCAGAAGGAATTGCGGCACAGTTTACTTCAATCATCGGTCCGTTAGCTCGATTGCTTTTTTCATGAATCCAACGGGCTACCAGTTCTTTTCCGGTACCGTTTTCACCTGTAATTAAAATACGTGCTTCGGTTCCGGCTACTTTATCTATCGTGTCTTTAATTTTTTTGATGGCTGGCGAATCCCCAATGATTTCGCGTGTTTTACCCACTTTACGTTTCAATACTTTGGTTTGCGTAACCAAGTTTTGTTTTTCAAGTGCATTGCGTAAAGTGATTAATAAACGATTCAAATCCGGTGGCTTGCTGATGAAATCGAAAGCGCCTTTTTTAACGGCTTCAACGGCTGTTTCAACATTGCCATGACCGCTAATCATTACAAAAGGTAAGTCGGCATTGATAGCCATGCTTTCTTCCAATACCTCCATGCCGTCTTTCTTTGGCATTTTGATATCGCACAACACTAAATCATACGTATTCTCTTTTATTTTTTTGATGGCTTCGGCACCGTCGGCTGCTTCATCAACCGTATATTTTTCGTATTCAAGGATATCGCGCAGCGTTTTGCGTATAGCCTTTTCATCATCTACAATTAGAAGGTGGGACATGTGGGGTCTGTTTTTTAAAGGTTGAAATTCGAAGCGTGAAGATTGCAAAAATTTGCGAAATTGTATAGATAATTATACACTTTTTAGCGCTTAGGCCTCCGAAAGCTCCATTTTAGCTTGCTCCTATCCTTCTTTGGTCTTCGAACGATTCACCCAATAAATCCCCAACAACACTATAGCTCCGCCTATCCATTGATTAACCGTAGGCATCTCGTGTAAAATCCAAACACCAAAAACGGCTGTCCATACTGCTTGACCTAATAAGGTTACCGAAGCTATTGCCGATTTTATATACCCCAATGCAAAGTTGATCGTTAACCAGCCTGCCACATGCGTTATTAAACCCAAGCCCAATAATGCTAACCAGGCCGATTGATCGGGTATGGCTAAACTAACGCCTTTTACTTGTGCCGATACTAATAACGTAAGCATACTGCCCAAAGTCGAAAAGGTCATGAAGCTTAAGGTATCTAATTGTTGCCTTACACGTTGCGTAGTAAGTAAATAAAACGCATAAAACACCGAAGCCGTTAAAGCAAACAAATTGCCTTTGCCCAGTGAAAAACTTTCTACTTCTTTCCAACCAATAATAGTGATGATGCCTGCAATGGCTACAGCCGTGCCTATCCAAAAACCTTTACTTAAACGCTCGCGAAACAAAAGCACCGAGCCTAATGCCACCCATATCGGAGCAAAATTGGCCAATACCGTTGAGGTTGCCGCTGTACTGTGTAAAATCGAAACATTCCAAAAGGTTAAGTCCATACCGAAGAAAAATCCGCCCACCAAATTCAAAGCTAAAATGCGCCAAGGTGGCAACTTACGAATGCGGTACACCCACAATGGCACTAATACTAAAGAAGCGATAAACACCCGGTAAAAGGCCGATACCACCCCATCTACATGCGCCAGCTTAACAAAGATAGCCGACCACCCTATGCATAAGGTGCCCAACAATAAGGCAAGTAGTGGTACGTATTTTTTAGGCACTGGCATCAACGGTGAAAGTAAAAAAAGTTTTTGAAGCCGATTGTTTTTCTAATTTTATCCTTCCAAATTTTAAACGCATTTAAATACTACCTATTATGGCTTTAGCAGATCTAATCAACGCCGGCATTAAAGAAGCAATGTTAGCTAAACAAGAAGGACGTTTACGTGGCTTACGTGCCATCAAAAGCGCCATCCTTTTAGCACAAACCGAAAAAGGAGCTGCCGAATCGTTGACCGAAGAAAAAGAAATTCAAGTATTGTCGAAATTGGCCAAACAACGCAAAGAATCATTAGAGATTTTTGTGAAAGAAAACCGCGAAGACTTAGCTCAAAAAGAACGCGAAGAATTGGAAGTTATTGAAAGCTTCTTGCCGAAGCAAATGAGCGCCGACGAATTGAAAGCAGCTTTATTACCCATCATCGAACAAACAGGTGCTAAAACACCTGCCGAAATGGGCAAAGTAATGGGCATCGCTTCTAAACAATTAGCCGGTAAAGCCGATGGCAAAGCTATTTCTGAAATGGTAAAAGCTTTATTAGCCGGTGCTTAACCGTTGAAACCACTATTCACTTGTATATTGATATTGCCTTTTTAGTTTTATTGGTGTATGGCTTTTACCGCGGCTTTAGTAAAGGTGTGGTAATGGCTATACTCTCTTTAGTGGGCTACATTACTGCTGTTTTTGTGAGCATGTATTTTACCCAACGCATCACCCTGTGGTTGCATTGGGAACACAAATGGGCCCCCGTTGTTTCTTACATCATCGTTTTTGCGGCTATAGTGTTAGCTTTTATACTACTGGCCAAATTGATTGAAAAATTATTGAGCGCCATGGAACTTAATTTCATGAACAAAATCATCGGCGGCTCAGTAGGCATTTTAGTCGTGATCGTTATTTTCAGTGCCGTATTATGGGTATTGCAATTGGCACATGTATTAACCGATGCCCAACTGCACGAATCGAAAACTGCCGGCATCTTAATTAAACTTGCTCCGGCTTTGTATCATGTAGCCGAACTTATTTTCCCTACACTAAAAGCCTCCTTAGCTCAGTTTCAAGAGTACCTGGCTAAATTAAAATAACCAAAACGCCATCTGTATGTCGACTGCCCTTCTTCGCTTAAGCACTTTAATTAGTTTGTTGTTATGTTGCCATGTGCTCACTGCGCAAGTACAATACTTTGATGGCAATTGGAAACAAATTAAAAGTAAAAAGAAAGCCATTTACTACCGTGTTGGTCCTACTAAAAATGAAGCAGGCAACTACGATGTGCGCGATTACTACATGGACAGCACCTTGCAAATGACCGGTACTTTTAAAGATGAAGCCTGCACCAAATACGAAGGTCATTTTGTTTGGTATTACCACAGCAAACAAATTCGCAAATCGGTTACTTATAAAAACGAAGAGCGTGAAGGTTGGTGTTTAGAATATTACCCCGGCGGTAAACTGTTTCGCAAACGATTTTATAAAAAAGGGTTTTACTTAACTGAAACGCTTTATTACACCAATGGTCAAATACAAAGCATCACCCATTATACC
>JAHEYX010000074.1 GCA_023251415.1 Chitinophagales bacterium | reverse complement strand
TAATATAACCGCCTATTGTTGGTCCAAACGTTGGCCCCATAACGATACCCATACCAAATATGGCATTTGCCGTACTTAACTTTTCAGGAGGAAATGCTCCAATAATAATAGTTTGAGCGGTTGATAGTAAGCCACCTCCACCTAAACCTTGAATAAAGCGCCAAAATACGAGCGTCCATAAACTTCCTGACAATCCGCACATCAAGGAAGCAAAAGTGAAAATAATAACAGAAACAGTAAAATAAACCCTTCGCCCAAATAAATCGGAAAGCATACTGGTAAGGGGAATAATAATCACATTCGAAATGGCGTAGGAAGTGGTTACCCATGCAATTTCAGTAGTAGTAGCACCGATACTGCCACTAATTTCACGTAACGACACGTTCACAATGGTGGTGTCGATTAACTCCAATATAGCGCAACTAATTGCTGTAATAACAATAATAGCACGCGTAATACCCGTTGGATAAGTTATAGCTGTTGAATTTGTAGTATTCACGATTGGGTTTATTTGGTATGAACATCCACTGCTGCACTCAAGCCCGGTAATAAAAGGCCTTTTAACTCGTCAGGGTAACTGATGATCTGGATACGAACCGGTACACGTTGTGTTATTTTTACAAAGTTGCCGGTTGCATTATCCGGCGGTAACAACGAAAATTTGGCACCTGTAGCACCTCCAAAGCTTTGTACACGACCTTTAATCTTCGCTTTAGGAAAAGCATCAACACTTATTTCAACCTCTTGATTCGGACGCATCGCACTTATTTGGGTTTCTTTAAAATTGGCAGCCACCCATAAGTTGGTATAATCTACAGCCGAGCAAATTGGTGAACCAATGCTCATGTATTGCCCAACTTCTACAGTTTTTTTTGAAATTATTCCATCAAAAGGAGCTTTGATAATAGTATTGGTTAATTGGGTGTTGGCCAATTGCAGTTCAGCTTCACGTTGTTTTACCAAGGCAGCAGCTAAACCAATTTGTGATTGTTGTCCTTGCGCCTGTGTTTGAGCACCATTGGCTTGCGAATTGGCAGCATCCGATTGTTTTTTCAACATTTCCAATTGCGCTTTAGTAGCATCATATTCAGCCTTTACAGCTTCTAATTGTTGTAAAGTTGCGGCACCATCTTTAAACATGCTGTTCACCCGATTGTATTCTTTTTCGTTTTTAGTAACGCGGGCTTGAGTAGCATCGATATTGGCTTTTGCCGCCAAACTACTTAAGCTGCTGGCATTGGCATTGGATTGAGCAGTGGCTGCACCTGAATGTGCTAAAGCTAATTGTGCCTGCGCACTTTCTAATGCGGCTTCTGCTTGTGCAACGCGCGCCTGATAATCACTTGGATCGATTACAATTAAGGTATCTCCTTTTTTAACAGTTTGATTATCATTAAAACGTACTGCAGTAATATAACCACTAACAACCGAACGAACCGGTGTTATCATTGCATCTACTTGCGCATTGTCCGTTGTAGAATGTCCAATGGATGAAATCCAGAAATATAATACCAGCGCAGCTATTACCACTGCAATAGAACCAATTATTGCTAATCGTTTAGTGTTTGTTTTTGACTTTGAAGTAGTTTCTTCCATGTATTTATTTATTGTAAAAAGTTTAAAAATTTGATTTAGTACCCTAAGGTGTTGTTATAGTTTTCTTTTGCCATGAGTAACTGGATCTCATGCAGCTTTAAGTTAAATTGGGCTTGATTTTCAGCATTTAGATCAACTAAATAATCGGCTGGTGTAATAACACCATTATCCAATTGACTGCTGGAAACTGCTCTAATGCTTGTTTTGGCAGCAACTATTTGCGCATCTAAGACCAACAATCTTTCAAGTTTTGTGATTTCAGCACGTTGTTGACTTAAAGTACTTTCTAAATTAATAGCAAAAATGCTCTTTTGATTTTGTAGCAATTGCGTATTGAGTTGCAGTACTTTATTGTCTTTATTAGCAGT
Source organism: Chitinophagales bacterium (assembly GCA_023251415.1). GTDB lineage: Bacteria > Bacteroidota > Bacteroidia > Chitinophagales > CAIODY01 > JAHEYX01. The sequence continues at coordinate 8,845 of JAHEYX010000074.1, read as the reverse complement.
ATAATAGTTCGTTAAATTCCAAGCTAAGCCGGCTCCAACCATACCATAGGGGCGGAAGCTGTTGTTCAAAAAATTGAAACCCGGACGACCATAATAGCCTCTTCCAAAAACATACACCTTCGGCAAATTGGTTTTTGCAATCATTTTTTCTTTCAATTGCAGCGTATGTGTTTGCAAGTCAAACAAGCGGTACTCGGCACGAACAGCTGTAGAAGCCAATGGAACAGCCCGTTGCAAGTCGGTAAATACACAAGTCGTATCTATTCTTTGATTGGTCAAAAGCGAAAGCACATTATACCAAGTGTTTAGGTTACTGTTTGCTTCTTCCATTTTTTGTAATGTTGCTAATTGTTCTGAACTGAGCAATAGCAAATTGCTTTTTAACGCAGCGCCTGCATCAACAGCCGCTTGCATTTTTTTAATTTTAGCTTCCAGCTCGTTTAAACGTAATTGTAATATCTTTTTGTTTTCAAGTTGCAAATTGATAGTACCATACAATTGATTGATGCGGTCTTTGATTTTTTGATATTCAATAGCCAATTGCTCCGCTTGTTGAGCTGCACCCGTTTGTTCAATCGCTACTTGTGTACGAACAGCGCCATAGTCAAATAAATTTTGTTTAAGCTCTAGCCCGATGCTGTACTGATCAGGCTTTTGTGAAAAGCCGGCGGCTCCGGGTATCGGAATTTTTAATTCAGTTACTTCACTTTGGTAAGTGGCTTGTCCGCTAATACTGGCTTGCGGTAAAAAATTGGTACGCACCGAGCTTGATCGTGTATCGGCAATTTGCTTATAAATATCATTTTGTTTAAGCAAAGGATAATAAGCCTTAGCTGCATTTTGTAATTGTGCCAAACTCCATTCTTTTTGTTGCTGAGCCGACAGTAAGCTTACACCACAAATGCAAAGCACGAGTGTCAGGCCTAGTCTGCTCCTGAACATGTTTTTCCTCATTTTGATTTATTTTTATTTTTTATGTTTTCAATTAAAAATTCAGCTACCATAGTTGGGTAGTCTTGCATATAGTGCTCGTATTCTTTGTCGCTCAATTGTAAATTCATTTTAAAAATCACACTGTTTAGAATGGGATAAGCACACAATGAATGCAAGAAAATATAGAGTGTACGGGTATCAATATGTTTAATTTTTCCTTCTAGTTGCAAACGTTCGAAGTAGGCTATAAATCGATTCTTTTTGGTTTTTCCATCTTTTTTTCGAGCGGCTAATAAACCCGGATCACGATTTACTTCTTGTATAATAAACAACATCGATTTACGACGTAGAAAGGTGAAAAATGCGGTAATAAAACCACTTAATTTCACTTCCCAATTGTTATCACTTTCTTCCCAGGTGGATACCAATGGAATAAATTCGGCCATCGTTTCTTCAAAAATTCGGTCAAATAACTTCTCCTTACTTCTAAAATAATAATGCAATGATGCTTTGCTAATACCAGCTGTATCTGCAATTTGCTGCATTCGTGCACCGGTATAGCCATATGCTTCAAACACCTGTTTGGCAGCCTGAAGTATCTTTTTTTCCGGGTCTGTTAAATTAGACATATAGGTTTGAATGAATGGTTTGACCAAATGGTCAGCAAAAGTAAAAAGCAATCTCAAATACGTATGCGCTTACACGTTATTTCTTTGTTAATAGGACTGGAGTACCAAGAATAAATTGAACAGTTATGCCTATTCACATCCATAGCCGAGCATCAACGAATGGCTAAATTGTCGATGCAGTAAGTAACAGCAATAAAAAAAGCCGTTTGTATAAAGTACAAACGGCTTTTAAAACAGGTAAATAGAAAATTATTTATCGTTTACTATGCTTTGTTCGCTTCCTTCCGGATGTGGCGAAGTATATGTTTTAGAATATAAAATTACACAAGCGGTAATAAAAAATGCAGCAAGTGCCATAAATGTTACTACAATAATGTCTTTCGCTTTTTGTGTAGTTGGATCAGTTTCGTGAGAATGTGACATAATAGAAATAGAATTTGTGGGACAAATATAATCCCCGTTTTTATTTTTTTTAATACTTATACCCAAAAAATTATTTAAACCGTCATTATTTCTTTCTCTTTAGCCTCGATATGCTTGTCAGTAAGGGCAATGTACTTATCCGTAAGTTGTTGAACCTCGGCTTCATAGCCTTTGGCAATATCCTCTGCTAATCCGTCTTTTTGCAATTTTTTAATGCCTTCCATGGCATCACGACGAAGGTTACGAACACTAACTTTACAATGTTCGGCAATGGCTTTTGAATTTTTAACCAAATCTCTACGGCGTTCTTCTGTTAATGGTGGTAATACGATTCGAATTAATACCCCGTCATTCATAGGTGTAACGCCTAAATTAGCAGCAAGAATAGCCTTTTCTATCGGACTTAACATGCTTTTTTCCCAAGGTTGAATAACCAAGGTACGCGCATCCATACTATTGATATTACTAACCTGGTTTAATGGGGTAGAAGCACCGTAGTAATCTACAAATAAACCATCCAACATGGCTGGTGTAGCTTTTCCGGCTCTAACTTTACCTAATTCAACTTCTAAATGGTCAATTGCCTTTTGCATGCCTTCATTGGCTTCTTCTACAAATAATTGTGCGTCATCGCTGTTCATAATAGTTCTTTTTTTGAAAGGGCAAATTAGCAACAATTTGTCGGCTACTGCAACTATTTTTTTTAAAAGAAGTTAAATAATTTCTAGTCTGCGCTATCAAAAATTCAAATTTAAAACACAATTTTGCCGTTGCAGGCTAATCAGGAACGCCTTTATCTCAAATGCATACCATTGAACCCTTTTACAATTGGCTCGACTTCTACAATCCGGAAGAAGATGAACTTAGCCCATTCTATGGTGTTCAACATTCGGAATTTGAATATTCAAATACCATCTACAATTATTTCATTCATCCGCAATGGGACCAATTTGGTTCTAATACGTTGTATTTAAAAGTGCTGTTTGTTGATTACAATAAGCATTTTGCAATAATTGAATTTATTGGCGAATGGAATGACTGCATTAATAATGATATCATGTACCTCAAACGTGACGTTATTGATGTTTTGATGGAAAATGGCATCAATAAATTTACTTTAATCGGCGAAAACGTGCTTAATTTTCACTACAGTGATGATTGTTACTATGAAGAATGGTTCGAAGAAGTGCAAGACAATGGAGGTTGGATTGCAGCCATTAATTTTAGAGATCATGTATTGATTGAAATGAGAAAAATCAATTTGCAACACTTCCTGCTGTTTAATGACCCCGAAGAAGAAATTTTATGGCGATTGCAAAAACCTTTCACCTTTCATAAATTAGTGGAAGAACAATTAATGAAACGTTATTTAAAGTAACTTACATCGCGGGCATTTATTATCTTCGCACGCCTCATGAAAATAGAATGGTCCATTAGTGAAAAAGAATTGTTGCAACAAATCGGCAATTGTGCAGCACAAGTAGGTGTACAAGCTTATGTTGTTGGCGGTTTTGTACGAGATAAACTGCTGCAAGGGAAGTCGAAAGATATGGATATCATGTGCTTGGGCAGCGGCATACAGTTAGCCGAAACCGTTAAAGCAACTTGTTTTCCGCATGCTTTTTTAACCGTTTATAAAAATTTTGGAACGGCATTACTGAAAACATCCGATTTTGAAATTGAATTCGTAGGGGCGCGTAAAGAATCGTATCGCACCGACTCCAGAAAGCCTATCGTTGAAGAAGGTACTTTAAAAGATGATTTGAGCCGTCGGGATTTTACCATAAATGCCTTAGCAGTAGCAATTAATCCCAATCAATTTGGTGAATTTATCGATTTATTTAATGGGGTGAGTGACCTCGAAAATAAAATCATTAGAACCCCGCTAGAACCATCCACTACTTTCAGCGATGATCCCCTTCGTATGTTACGAGCTGTTCGGTTTGCAACGCGTTTGCATTTTAAAATCGATCCCGAAACTTTTGAAGCCATTCGAAAAAATGCACATCGTATCGCTATTATTTCTCAAGAGCGAATTACCGATGAGCTCAATAAAATAATCGCTACGGTTCAACCAAGTAAGGGTTTTAAATGGTTGGATGAAAGTGGTTTATTGCAACTCATCTTTCCGGAATTTGTAAAACTCAAAGGAGCTGAATACATTGATGGCAGGGGGCATAAAGATAATTTTTACCATACCCTACAAGTGTTAGACAATATTTGTACTTCTACCAATGATTTGTGGCTTCGTTGGGCTGCGATACTTCATGATATTGCTAAACCGGCAACAAAACGTTATGATCCGGCAATTGGTTGGACTTTTCACGGTCACGAAGTGGTTGGGGCGCGTATGGTGAACCAACTTTTTAAGCGACTAAAACTGCCGCTTGATGAGAAGTTGCGCTTTGTTCAAAAAATGGTTTTCTTGCACCTCCGACCTATTTCACTAACGAAAGATAATATTACTGATTCTGCTATTCGTCGATTGTTGTTTGAAGCAGGTGAACATGTGGAAGATCTGATGTTGCTCTGTGAAGCAGATATCACCTCAAAAAACCGTCAAAAAGTTATACGCTACCTCGAAAATTTCGAATTGGTTAAAAGCCGTATGAAAGCAGTGGAAGAGAAAGATCACTTGCGCAATTGGCAACCACCGGTAAGCGGAGAGCTTATTATGTCAACATTTGGCATTCCGCCAAGTAAAGTTGTTGGTTTAATTAAAGATGAAATTCGTGAACAAATTCTAGATGGTAAAATAGGAAATACGCCAGAAGAGGCCATCGCTTTAATGCATCAACTGGGCCAATTACACGGCTTAAATCCGGTGTTAAAAAACCACTAAGAATAAGAAAAATACGCCCAATAGGAGTATCAAGAACGAATACACATCATCTTTATTGGTGGTAGATTTTTTAGGAAGAGCAGGCGACTGCATTTTGTTTTGCATAGTGGATGTTTTTTAAGTTTAAAGGTTTTAAAATAATAACTCGTAAAGCTTTATTTTATTTTGAGGTGTCTAAAATTAATACATAGTAAAATTCTATTTAAGATAAACTTAAGCACATTTTACGCACATATTAATTATAGTTCTAACAATAATAGATGAAAGATGTTTAAATAGGGTTGCATGCCATTTCTTTATGACAACTAAACAACTGAAAAATTACCTCGACAAACAGCTTCAGCACTATGATCACGATGGTTTTGTACCGGATGATCCCATTGCTATTCCCCATCGCTTCGATTTACCGGCCGATATCGAAATTGCCGGTTTCTTTGCAGCACTTTTTGCTTGGGGAAATAGGGCAACCATCATAAAAAAATGTAGTGCATTACTTGAACTGATGGACAATGCACCGTTTCAATTTGTAATGCAGCATCAAGAAGCCGATTTGAAACCGTTAGATTCGTTTAAGCACCGTACATTTACGGGGATTGATATCCGCTATTTTATTCGTTTTTTTAAGCACCATTACCAAAAGCATAACAGCCTCGAATCAGCATTTACGGCCGGAATTGCTATAGAACAGGCTTACACCGTTGAACCGGCATTAGCTCATTTTCATACTTACTTTTTTAATCTTCCCGATGCACCCCAACGTACCCGCAAACATATTGCAACGCCTATGACTGGCTCGGCCTGTAAACGGCTTAACATGTATTTGCGCTGGATGGTTCGTCCAAATACAACAGGCATCGATTTTGGCTTATGGGAGCAATTAAAACCACACCAATTGGTTTGTCCGCTTGATGTTCATGTGGTGCGTGTGGCTTTAAATTTACAACTGATTAATCGAGCTACTGCAGATTGGAATACAGCACTAGAATTGACAGAAAGGCTTAAACAACTAGATCCGAATGACCCCGTGAAGTACGATATTGCCTTGTTTAGTTTAGTTGTAAATCAAATTGTAGAATAAAAACATTTTCTATTACTTTTGTGCGTTAACCTACTCATGAAGAAAACCACCTTATTGCTTATTTTTTGTTGCCTGAGTATGCTCATCAAGGCACAAATACCGGTTACGTCTATCTATTTGATGGATGTTGAACTGAACGTGAATACCGGTGAATACAGCTTCAATCACCGTGGTAAAATTCATGAATGGAAAGGGTATAACAATCAACCTTCGTTTACTCCTACCGGCGATGGAATCTATTTTTCGTGCATCAAGGAAGATAAGCAAGCCGATATTTATTACTTCGATTTTATTTCCAACACCACTACGCAAGTAACACATACACCAAAGTGGAAAGAATATTCACCGCAACTAATGCCTGACGGTAAACACTTGTCAGTGGTTCGAGTGGAAGAAGATGACAGCACACAACACCTCTGGCAATACAATTTAGACGGTACCCCTGATAAAATAATTTGCAATGCCAGTCCAGTAGGATACTATTGTTGTTTCGACTCGAGTAATTATGCATTGTTCATGGTTAATAAAGAAGCCGGTGATTTATATATAACCACCCCTACCAATCAACCTAAAAAAATATTGGCAAACATAGGCCGTTGTTTAATACCGTTAAAAAACAACTGTAAAGAACATGCTTTTACTTATGTGAATAAAACCATGCAAGCAGATTCAACCTATCAACTTACAACTATGGATGCTAAAGCCAACAAATTGAGCACTTACGAAGTTCCATTGGGCTGTGAAGATTATTGCGTCGGTATGAATGAGCATATTTGGTATGGCAAAGACGGCATCTTATATGAGCTTAATAATGGAAAAAGCACAGCTATTGCCGATTTCAATGCAACTAAATTAGAATTCTTTTATCGATTGACGTACTTCCCAATCAATCAAACTGAAGGACGCCTCGCTGTTGTAACTTATGTAGGCAAAAAGCCTTAATTACATTTTCAATTGCATTGGTCGCAACTCTAAATCAACCGGCAAAATATTGGCCGGCGTTTCTAATAAATAAAATATTGAAGCAGCTACTTCTTCCGCTTTCATAAATTGGTCATTCACTTGAACACTGGGATAATTCGCAAAAAAGTCGGTACTTACTGAACCCGGATAGATACAACTTACTTTAATGTTGAACGGGCGTAATTCTTTAAACAAGCTTTGGCAAAAGCCTCGGACCGCAAATTTAGAAGCACAATATACACTGCCCTCCGGAATGCCCGTGGTGCCTGCTATAGAGGAAACTGCAATAATATGTCCTTTGCGGTTTTCTTTCATGGCTGAAACAACCACCTTCGTACAATTTAGTACCCCCATTACATTCGTTTGAATCATCTCGCTAATTTCATTTTGATTTAATTGATCAAATAACCTAAAATAGCCCAATCCGGCATTGTTTAGGAGAGCAAAAGGGCTTTGATTAAAATGTGCTAGAGTAGCTTGATATGCTGATTCAACGGAAGAATAATTGCTAACATCACAAGCCACAAAATGAAAATTGGGATGACTAAAGTTTGCCGGTGCTTTACGCGACCAACCACAAACCTTCATCCCTTTTTCTAAGGCTAATTTAACAGTGGCTAAACCTATGCCCTTGCTTGCCCCGGTTACGATAATTAATTCTTCTGTAAGATTCATATAAGTAAAATGAGTTAAATAAAAAAGGGCTGTAAACCTTTAGGAATACAGCCCTTGACAAAGTTATAAAAAATTAATTTTTCATTTCTTTAGCTTCCAAGCTCAAAGTAGCGTGTGGAACAGCGCGTAAACGTTCTTTAGAAATTAATTTACCGGTAACACGACAAATGCCGTAGGTTTTATTTTCGATACGCATCAATGCTTTTTCAAGGTGATTGATGTAGGTTCCTAAGCGCGATGCCATTTGGTTTAAGTATTCGCGTTCTAAAGTTCCTGCACCATCTTCCATTCCACCAAAACGGTTTTCGGTATCAGCAGTGCTGTTTTCGTTTTCTTTAGTAATGTTAGCTTGAATTTGTTTTAAATCATTTTTTGCTGCTTCTAATTTTTCAAGAATCAAATCCTTAAATTCAACTAATTCTGAATCAGAATAACGTGAACGGGTGGTGTCAACTGTAGAACGCTTAATCGGTTGAGGACCGGTTTTACGCATTTCAGGCAACTTTAATTCAGGAATCACATTGGCAGGGGTTTTAGCTGGAGCCTTAACTTCTTTTTCAACAGGCTTAGTTGTTACTTTGGTCTCTTTCTCTTTTTTCAAATTTGTGTTTTCGTTTTTAGTAGTAATAGGAGCTGTTGCTTTAACAACTTTCTGAGGTGCAGGTTTCTCCACTTTCTTAGCGGGAGCAGCTGCTTTAACCGGTTTTTTAGCTACCGGTTTAGTAACTTTTTTAGCTGCCGGAGGTGCCGCTTTTTTAGCCGGTTGTTTTTTTACTTCTACTTTTTTAACAGGCTTTGCTGCAGGTTTAGCCGCCGGTTTAGCTGCTTTTTTAGCTACAGGCTTGGCTTTTGCAGGTGAAGATTTAGTAGGAGTTGCCTTTTTAGGTGCGGTTTTGGAGTTCGCTTTTTTAGCAACAGGTTTAACGGCAGCTTTCGGTGCCGGTTTAGCTGTTTTTTTAGCTGCTGGTTTCTTAGCCATGGGCTAATCAATTTAAAGGTTGAACAATAATTTTTAGTGACAAATCATTGATTTCAATCAAAGAAGTAGTGTCAATAAGGTTGTTTAACACTATTTTGTCTGCTAAAATTTCGCCGCAAATATAATCGGAAAATTGTGTTATTGCATTTTTTACTAAAGTATTTTCTTCCAAGTCAACGGATATCCGATCGGTTACTTTGAAGTCACGCTCCTTTCTGATTTTTTGAATTTGGTTCACCAACTCTCTTGCAATACCTTCATTTTCAAGTGATTCAGTAAGAGTTATGTCAAGTGCAACGGTTAAACTGCCCTTATTAGCTACC
>JAHEYX010000073.1:4294-10835 GCA_023251415.1 Chitinophagales bacterium | reverse complement strand
CAATACTGCTGCTGCAGGTTCGTATATGTCACGTTTAGTGATTGACCCCAATAATCCCAGTACATTATTTGCAGCAACTAATAACGGATTGATGCGCACTACCAATGGTGGCACTTCATGGACACAAGTATTAGGCGGTCAAGTACGCGACGTTCGGATTAATCCGGGTAATTCAAGCATCGTTTATTGTTCTTCCAATGCCGGTGTTTACCGTTCTACCAATGGCGGCGCCTCTTTCACCTTTATTTCTACTGCAGGCTTACCCGCTTCTAACTTTGTTCGTATTTCATTAGCGGTTACCCCTCATGCACCCAATGTTGTGTATGCATTATATGCCAATAATGCTTATAGCTTTTTAGGGTTATATAAATCTTCTGATGCAGGGGTGCATTGGACATTAAAATCTTCTACACCAACAAATTTAACCGGAAGTCAAGGTTGGTATGCTTTACCAATTGCAGTATCACCCAATGATTCTAATTTGGTTTTTGTTGGCGGCTTACAAGTGTATCGTTCCAGCGACGGAGGCTCAACGTGGAGTAAGAAAAACCCAAGCTCAGTGCATGTTGATGATCATGATTTAGTATTTACAGCCGATGGATCAAAATTATTTTTAGGATGTGATGGTGGAGTATATCAAACAACAGGGTCTGCCAACACTTGGAATAACTTATCAAACGGACTATTGAACACACAGCAATACCATCTAGCGGTTACCCCTAATAACCCTAATTTAGTGATGTATGGAGCTCAAGATAACGACATCAATGTGCTCAGCAACAGTACTTGGGATGGGAATAACTTACAGGCAGATGGTTTTGAAGTTGCCATCGACCCGGCAAATACAGCAGTAATGTATGGTGAATCCCAGTATGGAGGCTTAGCCAAATCAACAAATGGAGCCTCATTCTTTTCGGATTTATCAAACAGTATTTCAGCTACCGAACAAGGAAACTGGGATACCCCTTTTTTAATGGATCCGAATAATCACAATACCCTTATTATTGGGTATATGAATATTTTTAAGTCTACCAATGCTGGAAGTAGTTGGAGTAAAATAACCAATTGGACCAGTGGACAGGTTAGCTATTTAGCCTATTATAAAGCAAACAGCAAAGTAATCTATGCCTTAAAAGGATCCAGCTTGTACGTTACACTTAATGGCGGACAAAGTTGGCAAATGCAAACCGCTGCAGGCATCACCGGCAACCGCACCGCAGTAGCTGTTTGCCCTTGGGATTCAAGCCGCATTTGGGTAACTGTTTCAGGGTATGCCAGCGGGAAAAAAGTATACTACTCAAGTAACTCAGGGTTTACGTTCAGCAATGTGTCAGGGTCTTTACCGAATGTTCCGATAAATAATATTTATTATCAAGACAGCACGGAAGATGGAATTTATGTTGCTACTGATATTGGGGTTTGGGCTTACGATACCACTTTACACGATTGGGCGGCTTACACACAAGGAATGCCTCCGGTTACTGTAACTGAAATTGAATTACAAAAATCTTCAAAAACCTTGTATTGCTCTACTTACGGAAGAGGCATGTGGAGTACCACGCCGTATGATTTTCCAAAACACACCTATGTAAGTTTACCGAATGGCGTAGAAAACACGCCACCGCTAAGTGAATGCACCGTGTTCCCGAATCCTTCACAAGATGAAATTCATATCAATGGAACTATTGGCGGAGCAACATTGCAGGGGGCTACATATGAGCTTTTTACCATTAATGGTCAATTGATTCAACAATCAACTTTTGCTGCAGAAAGCCCGGTTATTGCTATACAAACGTTAAGTCCGGGTCAATACCGCCTAGTTATTCAAAAGAATGCAGCTTCTCAAGTTTTGAATTTCACAAAAAACTAAAATCTAACTCATGTTACAACGCTTGCAATCACTTTATTTGTTAATCGCGGCTTTATTGCTGTTACCGGTTCACTTTTTTGCAATATGGACGGTGTCTTATGGTAATTTAAGTAATGACGATATAACAAACGATAAGTTTTTAGTGAGTGAACACTTGTTAGCTGATTTACCATTATTGGCAAGTATTGCTATATTAGTTATCAGTATTTTTTTATTCAAAAACTACAAGTTACAACGCCGTGTAATTGAGTTTGGTGTTGGCTTTATGGTTATGTTTGGATTGGCTTGTTATTATATTATCGGAAATTTAAAAAGCCCTATTTATTCGATTATCTCTCAAGACTATCAAGTAGTAATCATTTTGCCACTTGCAGCAATAACATTAGTCGTATTAGCCTATTTGCGGATTTTAAAAGACGAGGCATTAGTCAAATCATTGGATCGATTAATTTAATGTGGAGGCATGAAATCGATTTTTCTTTTTATTGCAGTCAGCCTTATTCCGGTATTTAATGCGGCATTTGCATTGCAGAATCAAGACAATAGTTTGCGCTACTTTAGTCAGAAAATGGCCATTCGATTTGCTTCTTTTGACTTGGATGCCGAAGTAAAATCAATCTTCGAACTCAAAGTAGGCGCCCCTGTTGAAATACCGTTTACCGTTGAAAAGAAAAAGAAATACGCTGTCGGAATAGCTACGGATCATTGGGTTAAAGGCATATTATTGAATTTGATCGATGCAAAAAACCAGGTTATCGATACCTACTCCAGTGTGGATACAGCAGAAAAAAATGTGGGAGAGTTCTATTTTAAAACAGAATATGAAGGCGAATACAAACTTCAAGTAATTTTAACCGGCACCACCATAAAAACAACCAAAGCCGCTTTTGTTTGGGGTTGTAAAAAATGTAATCCTAAAAAATAAAGTAACGTATATTTGTCGTTAATAATTCCAGTCATGAATAAATCACTCTTGTTTTTACTGTTTGTGTTGGCCAGTTTTTTCACAGCATGCCAAAAAAGCGATTGGCGTGATGCACGAATTGGAAGTTATAATGCCCTTCATTTCTACGAAACACCGAATCTAAACTTGTCAACCGGCCAAATTTACGGGTATACTATAGATGTAGACTCCATTTTTACCCCTAAGAATATTCAAGTATTAAAAAATGATTACGCCGACAAATACACATTGAAAATAGAAGGCAAGTATATCATGGATATAGATAAAGATGGCTATTGTACCCTGCCGAACGGTAAATTTGAATTTATTCACGACACCCTTCATGTTTCCTTCGATAATTTGAGTGATACAAGCAGATGGGGGCGTTACACCTATATTGGCGTAAAAAACTAAGCCTGAAATATGCAGGCCATTATTACCTTAATCAAAAAAGAAGCAACTATTGAATGGCGCAACCGCTCTGTATTAGGTAGTTTATTACTATACACTGTACTAACGGTATTTCTAATATTTTTTAGTTTCAGAAACCTAGACCCGCTCAGTTGGGCAACCTTATTTTGGATTGTAATGATTTTCTCTTCGGTGGATGCTATTGCCAAAAGCTTTATGCAAGAAAGCCAAGAACGCTGGTTTTATTATTATACGCTGTTTACTCCCGGACAATTGATTTTAGCTAAATTGGCTTACAACCTCGTTTTGATGGTATTAGTGAGCACCTTTACTTTATTATTATTCAGTTTGTTTGTCGGGTTCCCGATTCACGATATAGGCTTCTTTGCCCTTGCATTGTTAGGTGGCGTAGTATGCTTAACAGTATTATTTACTTTTATGTCGGTAATAGCAGCTAAGGCAGGTAAAAATACCGCTTTGGTGACCATTTTAAGCTTACCCATAGCCATACCTTTATTGGCAGTGATCATTAATTTTACCAAAAAAACACTGGTGGTGCAAAATGCAGTTATTTACTCCACTGATATTGTTTTACTTTGCAGCATTAATCTTTTGATGATAATTATGGGCTATATCCTTTTTCAATTTACTTGGAAAGAGTAAGCTAAAACTACTTTAAGCGAAAAAAAACTAACTCATGAATTTGAAAGCCATTTGGTGGAAACTGTTTTGTGTGCTCTTATTGATTTATGTTGCAATTGCCGGACTATTGTCGCCGGTTCCTCGTTTAAACATTTTGAACGAAACTATTCGCAACCTTTACTTTCATGTGCCCATGTGGTTCGGGCAAATAATTATTTTTACTGTTTCGTTGGTTTACAGCATCCTCTATTTATTAGATACCAACCAAAAAAATGCTTCCTCAATTGCTAATAGCAAACGCGATATTGCTGCACACAGTGCTGTAACCATAGGAATGCTATACGGAACCTTAGGTTTGCTTACCGGAATGATTTGGGGTAATTTTACCTGGGGTACACCTTGGAGTAGCGACCCTAAATTAAATTGTACAGCCATCGGAATGCTGATCTATTTAGCCTACTTTGTATTGCGTTCTTCCTTTACCGATATTGACAAACGTGCTCGTTTTGCAGCCATTTACAATGTGTTTTGTTACGTGATGTTTGTCGTATTAATTTTCGTAATCCCTCGTATGCGCGAGTTTTCAATTCACCCCGGAAATGGCGGTAATCCGGGCTTTGCCACATACGATTTAGACAGCGCCATGCGTTTGGTGTTTTATCCGGCAGTAATCGGTTGGTCGTTATTGGCAGTTTGGATTTGGACTATTCTGGTGAAATACCGCGAAATCAAATTGTTTTGGAATATGCGTATGAATAATCCACTATCGGCTGTTGCATTAGACCAAGTGTAAATTGAACCTCCTATGAAACCGACTTCTATTTTAGCTTTAATACTATTTTTAGGAGTAGTTGCCGTTTTTTTTATACTTTTTGGGCCCTTCGGATTTAATCCAACCGACGACGGTATGGTTTTAGCCGCTGCACGTCGCATAGCAGAAGGCCAAGTACCGCACCTCCACTTTATCAGTATTCGTCCTGCCGGAAGTGCCTTATTACACTTACCCGATTTATTGCTTGGAGGCGATTATACTTTTTTAATTAGCCGCCTTATTGTAACCCTTCAATTAGCAATGATAGCTTTTTGCAGCGTGCAGTTTTTAAAGCGTTACCTTGAACTACAACTGCATTTTGCGGCAAGTGCCTTATTATATGTACTTTCCTTTTTCTTAACCGTGAACAGTTTTCCGCTGATGGCTTGGAGTACCATAGACGCACTGTTCGTAATTTCATTAGGGTTGTATTTGCTTGGATGCAATAATGGCTTTTTAAAAAACGCAGGCAGTTTATGCATTGGCTTTGCTGTGCTCTGTAAGCAAAACTTTTTACCGGTACCTTTTGTCATTTTAGTAGCGCTGGGGGAATACAAATCCATAAGTCGTTGGTTATATATGCTTATGCCAAGTATGGTCTATTTAGAATGGATTTATTTTGCCGGTGCATGGCCTGATTTTAAAATGCAAATAATGGCACGCTCCGAATTAATTCAGGTAGGACTCATTCAACCCTTTCAACACAAGGCTCTTTGGTTGGCCTTATTTGGAGCTCTTTTACTTGCACTGTTGCATAAACTGCGTTCAAAACTACCGGCATACAGTAGTTTACTTGCAGTAGGAATAGTAGGTGGACTGGCTATTGTGGTGTTTGTGATGTTATTCAAAAACAATGCATATCGCGCAAGTGCTTATTGTCTTTGGGGTGTAATAATTGGCTTAACCGTATACGAAGCCATTACTTTTAAAGCCTCTCGCTTACGGAATGCACTATGGATAGTATTGGTATTAGCTTGGTGTACCGGCATTTCAATCGGCTACACAACCCCCATACTTGCTGCAGGATGGATGTGGGTTTGTTTACTCTTTTATGTACTGCTTCGATTTGAACCAACAATTCAACTCAGTGCGGTATTAGCGGCTTGTGTGCTTATTGCCGCTCCTTTATTTTATCAAATTCGCAGCCAACACATTTACCGACAAGGAGCATTAAAAACCTTAACATATCCACTCGGAAAAATTGCTTATGGCTTTCAAGGTATCTATAGCGATAAACAAACTTTTGCCTGTTTGCGCGAATTGCAATTACTAACACAAAAGTATCCTTCCGGCCATTTTTTACTGTTTGATTTTGCCGGATTTAGAGCCACTCATCGCTTAGTAAATGCCCTTCCGGTTGACTGGATAGGCAGTGGTGAGTTACCAACCCCTGCACTGCAAGAAAAAGTAAAGGCCGGTTTGTTTTCGAATCGAAAAACGCGTTATGTGTTTATTCAAAAGTATTGCACAGATGTAATAGGGCAACAACGCTTGCCTATTGAAGCCTTACAAGATTCTTTTTGTTTGAAATTCAGAACAGCGGTAATGGAATCAACCATCAAATATGATGAGCATGAATTTTTTGATGTTTATCGCAGGTAATTCCACAATCCAAAACTACCAATCAATAAGCCATTAAACAGCAAGTAGGTTTTTATTGGAACATATTTCCAAACCGGAATTTTAAAACGATAATAGCAAATCAATACCAAAAACAGTTTATCGGCAAAATAGGCGATAACAGCTGCAGCAGCTATTCCATAAATGGTCAACCACCGCATCAATACTAGACTTAATGAAACATGCAGCAATAATTCAAACACGGAAGAATAAACCAAATATTGATTTTTACCTATTCCACTTA